>JAOAUI010000001.1 GCA_030157685.1 Ferruginibacter sp.
GCCGATAAAGAATCGGTTGCCTTCATGCGCATGTTGATATTGCTTAAATCGTGCAAGTCGTTTATTGGGGTTACAAAATGCTGAATGGCTTTTTCTTTCAGTTTTTCACGCAGGCCATTGGGTCCAAACATCGCTATGGGTGTATCTTTTGCGGCAGATGTCATTCTTGTAAAATAATCAATCTCTGTTTGCACCAGTAGTTTAAAATACCCGATGCTGTCGTAACCAACCTCGCCATCACCAACATACTTTTTAATATCCTCTACTGTTTTATTGCCTTTTAAAATATCATCCAGAAAAGGGAAATACAATAATGCATTGGGCGTTTTGCTCAGTTCAACAATTGCTTTAACCAGCGGATTGTTGTTGCGGTGTATCAACATACCTACTTTTGAACCGGGGGCCTGGGCAATATTGTAAACCGCTGTGGGGTTTAACAAACAGCTTTTTACAACCAACGAATCAGCAAATGGTTCGTTAACGTAAGGTTCAATGGTTTGCAGAATTTTATCGGGATAAAGCACACAATATTTTAAGTACATTATTTTTTTACTCTCTGCATATCCAATGTTATCTGCAAATATTTCGGTAAGAATTTTGCCAATGTCATAAGGTATTATTTCAATTTCTGATACCATACTTAAACTATCAATATCGGCTATCATTATTTTTTCAAATGCCTCTACCAACTGCGGTGTAAGGGCCGTATTGAATTCTTTTGACCTGTAACTGTGCTTAAATTTCTTCAACAGTGTCTCAATATATGTCAGGTATTTTATCTTTTCATTATTGGTAGCGATGCTGTCATTCCGTTCCACAAAATCTTCCAGTTCATTAATCTTCCGGGTCAGCATATCTGTAATGGCCAGGTTAATTTCAGGCTTATGTGTAAGGTTAATGAGGCCATCCGGTTTTCCATCCAGTTGGTCCAGTAGCATTTGCTCATTATCTATCTTATCGTGAAAAAGCTGGCGGTATATAGGTACAATAACAGAGTCCTGTGCGGCAAAAACAGGGGTAAAACTGATGAGTATTAAACAACTGAGTAAATATTTCTTCATAGTACATTGCTGGCGGAGCTTCGTAAAATTACATAAGCACCTGCACATATATCGTTTTAAGGGTTAAATTTATTGTTAATGCACTGCATTCAGTTAACAATTTGATAATACAAAACAGTGTACAAACATTGTTCCTGATTAAAGGTAAAGACTATTTTTGCGCCGTATGAGTGTAACAAGTACTGTTAAAAAAATACTAATTGCCGATGATGAACCGGATATCCTGGAGATCATTCAATACAATCTGCAAAACGAAGGCTACGAAGTAATTACAGCCAAAAACGGAAATGAAGCCATTGACCAGGCAAAGCGTTTTACGCCCGACCTGATCATACTGGATATTATGATGCCCGGTAAAAACGGAATTGAAGTTTGCAATATCCTGCGCATGCAACCGGCATTTAATGATACACTCATTATTTTTTTAACAGCACTAAGTGACGAAGGGACAGAAGTGAAAGGCCTTGAAACCGGTGCTGATGATTTTATTACCAAACCGGTAAGCCCCAAAGTGCTGGTGAGTAAAGTGAATGCACTTTTCAGAAGAGTAAATAAAGAAGACACCGGCATTTTGCAAATAGGCAATCTGATCATTGACAGAGAAAAATACATTGTTACCTACCAGGGCAACGACATTATTCTTGCCCGTAAAGAATTTGAACTCCTGGCTTTGCTGGCCGGCAAACCCGGTAAGGTTTTTTTGCGCAACGAAATATTAAACCAGGTTTGGGGTACCGAAGTAATTGTTGGAGACCGAACTATTGATGTACATATCCGTAAGATCAGGCAGAAATTAAACCTTGATTGTATTACTACTGTAAAAGGTGTGGGTTATAAGTTTGATTTGTAGAAACCAGCTATGAGCCTCAAGCTTCGAGCTGTGAGCTACAAGCCACAAGAAAGCCGCTTTAAAATTTAATACTTTCCCTCATAGCTCGTAGCTTGCAGCTCATAGCCTATTCATCATGCCCACTTCAAAAAATTTTTCACCTCAGCAGCTATCTGCATTAACGGCACTTGGTTTATCATTACCGATATCCATTGGTATTTATGTATTTAAACCTGTTTGGTGGATCGCTTTACTGTCATTCGTCGTTATCTTTCTGGGCGCTTATGGCCTGGTCGTTTACACACTGCAAACTTTCATCTACCGTAAGATAAAACTCATTTATAAATTTATTTATCAAACCAAGGCAAGTAAACGGGAGGAGTTTTATTACAAAAATATTCTTCCTCAAAAAAGTATTGATGAAGTAAGGGAAGACGTGGAAACCTGGGCCGAGCAACGAAAAGCAGAAATTGAACTGCTGCAGCAAAACGAGGCTTTTCGTAAAGAATTTTTACAAAACCTGAGCCATGAATTGAAGACACCCATTTTTGCCATACAGGGTTATGTTGATACTTTGTTGAATGGTGCTTTAGATAAACCGGAAGTAAATACAAAATTCCTGCAAAGTACCTCACGCAATATTGACAGGCTGGTAAATCTGGTAGATGACCTGGACGCCATTTCAAAACTGGAAAGCGGCGAGCAATTATTATTGAAGGATAATTTTATTGTGCAGGAACTGTTGAAAGAAGTGTATGAAACTTTATCTTTCAAGGCAGATGAAAAACAAATTAAGTGCATTATAAAAAAAGGTTGCGAACAGCCATTGACTGTTTTTGCCGATAAAGAAAAAATACGACAGGTTTTTATTAACCTGGTTGACAATGCCATTAAATATGGCAAACAATCCGGCACTATTGAAGCCAGCTTTTATAAAGTCGACGGTGCTAAAGTGCTTATTGAAATAAGCGATGATGGTTCCGGCATTTCCGAAGAACATTTGCCCCGGATTTTTGAGCGTTTTTACCGTACCGATCTTGCCCGAAGCCGCAAAGTAGGTGGCAGCGGTTTGGGCTTAGCTATCTGCAAACATGTTATAGAAGCACATGAAGAAACCATTCATGTACGCAGCAAAATTGATGTGGGCAGTACGTTTGGTTTTACGTTGCAGAGCAAGAAGGATTAAAACTTTACCTGATTATCATCACCGTTCCTTTGATCGGTTCTTTATCATTTCCGGTTTTAATCACATAAGTATACACTCCATTCATACATGGTTTTCCATTACAGGTTCCATCCCAGGCAACAGGGTTTTTATTTGTTTTAAAAACCATCTGACCATAGCGGTTAAAAATAAAAAGTTCAAAACCTGGGTAAGCTTCCAATGCGTTAATATTCCAGGTATCATTTCTTCCATTTCCATCGGGTGTAAATGCATTGGGAATATATATATCGTTGTATACTTTCACAAACATGGTATCGGCAACTGTATTGCAACCTGAAACGGCTGTAAGTATATAACTGATATCTGCCGGTGGATTTACAAAAGGCTGGGTTGAAAAAATATCATCAATATACAAAGGTGGCGACCAGGAATAGGAAATTCCCTGTCCGGTAGCAGTACCTGATAGCCGAATTCTTTGTCCTTTTAAAATTGCTATATCGGGCCCGGCATTAACAGTAGCCAGCGATGTTAAGGTGATGGTGGTAGTAGCAGTATCGGCACAGCCAAATGCGTTGGTAACAATTACGCTGTACACTGTTGTTTGAGCAGGCGAAGCTTTGGGATTGAAGATAGTTGCATTGGAAAGTCCTGCCGCCGGAATCCAATTATACGGCGGGCCACCGGCAGCTATTAATTGTATACTGTCGCCAATACAAATAGATGCATTGGCAAAAGAAGTGCTGGCCAAAGGAGCAGGGTTGATAACAATTATGGTAGAATCTTTATTGCTACAGCCAACTGCGTTTGTAACCGTTACATAATATTTTCCGGCCTGGTTAATTTGCATATTCGTTAGCACAAGGGGCGATCCTGATCCGGTAAATGCGTTGGGGCCAGTCCATTGATATTGGCTGCCACCGGTAGCTGTTATTATTGAATTAGTTCTTTCACAAACAGGGCCATTATTGGTAGCAGTTGTTACCGGTTTTGAATTTATAATTACACGCAATGGCTGAGAATTGATCCTGCATTGCGGATAGCCCAGGTTACCGATCTCGGCAACTGTCAACCGGTATTCAAATATACCCGGTGCAGTATTTACAGCAAATGTTTTTGAAAGTGTGAGGTTAGTTTCGCCAGGTATATCTATCCAGATGGTATTATTTATTCTTTCCTGCCATTGATAAACCGGGTTATTAAATCCGCCTGATACAGAACAGGTAAATGTATAATTGCCGGCTGTGCCTTCGCAGAGCGATGCAGTGTCGGAGGCAATGCCTGTTATGGAAGGATCGAGCAGGGGGCCGCATGGGCGAAAAGTAATATCATCCAGTGCAAGATCATTACCACATCCTCCCTGTGCGTTATTAAAAATGCGTAACACAATATCTGTTACGCCAACAGGTGTTGTAAAAAAAAATCCATACTGTTTCCAGGTGGGAGATGCAAGCGGTGCAATGTTTCCTGTATTATATGTTTGTAAAACAGTACCATCTGTCTTTTCAATACTGAAAGTTAGATTTGGCTGATTTGAATTACCGTTACAGCCCGAAGGAAGAATTACATTCATGATCCAGGCGGCAAATTCATAAGTAGTATTGCCGCATAAACCCCTTACAGTATCAAGATAAAAAGCACTGGGTTGAACAGATGCATTCACCAGCATAAAATATCCATTGGGGTTGCCGGTGTGGTCTGCTGTAAAACTATGCCAGGTACTGCCAAAGCATGCAGTGGTGTTATTGCGTACTGTATAAAAACCATCACCGGGGCAATCATTTGCAACATACTGGTAAGTGGTAGTTGCTGCTGCTAAAGGAGGCCCCGGGTTTGCTCCATTGCCGAAGTTGGTATTTACAATCGGGTCGCCCAGGCTGCCCTGGCAAAGCTGGGCACTGCAAAAATTTATTACAAACGATGTAAAAAAAAGTATGGTGAAAAATTTTTGCCTCATTAATTTATGCTAAGATAAATAATCAATGTTTAAAATTATTTTTATTGTAGCCTCAAAAATGAAACACCAGAAAATAACAGTGTAACAGACGGATAAAAAATGAAAATTGTGATTCTTCAATAAATTCATACCTTCAATTATTAATGATTGCTAACGAACTCATACAACATTTAATTGATGAGATTGCTTTACACAATAGTGAAAAAGCATATAAGACATTATTCATGCAAATGCATGAAAGCCTCATTGATTTTGCCACTTCCATATTGAAATCTACAGAAGATGCGCAAGAAGTGGTTTCTGATTTTTTTATAATAATATGGCAGCGCCGGGCACTGCTGCAGTCTATAGAAAACCCGAGAATGTACTTTTTTACCGGGGTTAAGCATGCAGCACTGAACAAATTAAAAACGCTTAAAAGAACCCGGCTAACCAATAATACAGAATGGGAAACTTCCCTTAAAAGTGTGTTTTTCAATCCCGAAGAGCTGATGCTATCGGCAGAAATTGTAAAAGAAGTAATGAAAGCGGTTAATGAACTGCCGCCAAAATGCAAAATTATTTTCAAATTAGTTAAAGAAGAAGGCCTTAAATATGCCGAAGTGGCCAATTTACTTGAGATTTCGGTAAAAACAGTAGAAGCCCAAATGGCCATAGCCCTGCGCAGAATTAAAACCCACAGCGAATTTAAAAACCAGTTTCCCGAACTGCATTTTATCCTTACCCAAAAAAAATAAATTTTCCTTTAGGGGTATTGGGTTGCTTTTGTTGTCTTACTGTTAACTTATCACCATTTTTTTGAATGAAGGAAGAAAAATATTGGATTTTATTGTCAAAAAAAATAACCGGCGAAGCTACAGCCCGGGAATTGGAACTATTGGAAGAATTGATTAATGGCAACCCCGAGTGGAGATTTATTATGGAAAACCTGCAGGAACTCTGGAATTCCAAACCTGTAGCCACCGGTTCAGGTAGTTATCAAAAAAAGGAAGACGCTTACCTTATTCATATTAACAGGTTAAAAGAAAAGGCTCCCGATTTTAAATTTTACAACCAATTATCAGATAATGACATTATAATTGACCAGAAGCCCTCAGCAAAAAAACCATTTTATAAACGTTGGACCAGTTATGCAACTGCGGCAGTTTTTATTGCGTCTGGTTTTTTATGGTACCAGGTTGCCGATGAGGATAACCACAAAGAAATAGCATCTGTAAAAAAGGATGCAAATGAGATAAGCATTAATCCCGGTTCAAGAACCAGGATTCAATTGCCGGACGGATCGCAGGTTTGGATTAATTCTGGCAGTAAATTAACGTATGATAATTCATTTAAAGGGAATACCAGGGAGGTGCAGTTGGATGGTGAAGCATATTTTGATGTAGTTAAAGATGCTGCCCGCCCTTTTATTGTTCATACTTCGGGCATTGATATAAAAGTTTTGGGAACAGCGTTTAATGTAAAAGCCTATAAAATTGAACCGGTTATTGAAGCAACATTAATACACGGTTCTATTGAAGTGATAAACCAAAACCGCCCCGGTGCACCGGGTGTAATGCTGAAACCACATGAAAAACTGATTTACAATAAATTTCCTGTGGCAGATACAAGAGACCAGCGTGCAGATGTAACCATACCTACAGAACCAGATGCTTATTCAATTACAATTAAACCGTTGAATAAAAATATAGCTGACACTGATATTGCCGAAACGGCCTGGGTTTACAATAAGCTCACATTTGAAGATGAACGGTTTGAAGACCTTGCACTGAAAATGGAAAGATGGTACGATCTGGAAATTATTTTTGAAAGCGAAAAGCTGAAGGATTACAGGGTAAGCGGCTCATTTGTTAATGAAACACCCGAACAGGCATTAAATGAACTGAAGTTCTTATTGCCTTTTAAATATTCAATTAAAAATAAGGAAGTAAAAATTATGAGAAAATAAAAACGGGAAATGTTGCAGCATTCCCCGGAAAAATAGTAACAAACAAGTCTTGCCATTGGCATGATTGCTTGTATTTTTTAACGCCAAAACCAAAAATATGGAAAAAAGTGTACTTCAGGGCCAAAAAAAACGGCCAGGAACGCTTCTAAAAACACTGCTTGTTATGAAGCTTGCCATTATCATCTTATTCGCTACTACTTTGCACGTTAACGCTAACCCGGCCATGGGCCAGAAAGTTAACCTGAATCTGAAACAAACAGAAATTAAGAAGGTTTTGAAAATGATAGAAGACGACGGTTATTTTCGTTTTCTGTATAATTCAAAGCTAAAGGCATTGAAAAATAAAACAGATTTTTCAGTGCAAAACCTGTCTGTTTCCGAATCACTCGACAAATTGTTCAACGGAAGTAACCTTACCTACAAACTGCTGGAGAATAATGTAGTGGTTGTTTTTTCTACGAACGAAGAGGAGAATGATAAAATTAAAGTGACGGGAAGAGTTACCGGAGATAACGGCCAACCAATTGCGGGGGCATCTGTTATGCAAAAAGGAACCGGAACCGGAACATCTACCGACAACAATGGCATATATACCTTAACAGTCGACAGCGATGCCACCTTGCTTATAACCAGTATTGGTTATGAAATGCAGGAAGTGAAAATTAATGGCCGTTCGGTTATTGATATCAGGCTGATAGCATCTCTAAAACAATCTGATGAAGTAGTGGTGATTGGCTATGGTACTGCCAGCAGAAGAGACCTTACCGGTAGTATTGCCAAGGTAAAAGGCGAAACCATTTCAGCACAGCCAAACAGTAATGCACTTTCATCTTTACAGAATAAAGTTGCGGGCCTTTCTATTGTAAACTCAGCTATTCCGGGTTCAACACCCGATATCAGGATCAGGGGTACTGTAAGTATTGGTACCATACGCCCGGTATATATAGTGGATGGTATTTTTAACGATAATATTGATTTTGTAAATCCCAGTGAAATAGAAAGTATTGAAGTATTGAAAGATCCTTCTTCATTAGCCATCTTTGGTATTAAAGGTGCCGCCGGTGCTATTTTGGTAACTACCAAAAAAGCAAAAGCCGGACAGGTAAATATCAACTTAAACACAACTTACGGTAGCAAGAAGCTGGTAGATAAAATAAAACTTGCCAACGGAGATGATTTCCGCAACCTTGCAACCTTTGAAGCCAATAACCGGGTTTTTGATGACCCAAGTAATTTATCGTACCTGAGTTTTGTCAATAACGTGGGCGGTCCCGGCTTATCGGCCTTCCCCGGTAATACCGACTGGATAGATGCGGTTACCCGTACAGCAAAATTCAGCACAACCAACCTGAGTGTGGATGGAAGTACTGATAAGAACAGGTTCCATTTTGGCCTGGGATACAGTTATGATGAAGGTTTGGTTAAGCACGTAAAATATGAGCGCATTACCATGAATATAAATGATGAGTTTAAGGTAAGCAAGCGTTTGAAAATAGGATTTGGTGTAATAGGATCAAAAGAAAAACTTCCTTACAACAGTGGCGCATTGGAAAATGCCAGAAGGTCATTACCAATCGTTCCATCTGAAACCAAATCAATTTATACCAAGAACCCTTATGGTGTTGATTCCGGTTTTTATAACCTGTATTCAAATACACCCATCATACAAAACTCAGAAACAAATCCACTGGCAACACTGGAAAACAACTGGGATAAAAAAATTGATGA
>JAOAUI010000002.1 GCA_030157685.1 Ferruginibacter sp.
TCAATAAATATTTCTGGAAATACCGCTGGCATTTTATACTGGGGTTTGTTTTTGTAGTACTTACCAATTATTTCCGCATACTGGCGCCGCAGTTAACCGGTTATGTGGTTAATACAGTGGTACAGTCAATCAAATCATCTGACAGTAATAATGCAGATATTAAGAAAAGCGAAAAGAATTACGATTTTGCTGTAAGGCTTGTAATTGAAAAATTCCAGGAGAATCCAGCCCGTAAAATTCTGTACACCGGTATTACCCTATTTGTAATTGCCATTATCAGTGGCTTTTTTATGTTCCTGATGCGGCAAACCATTATTGTAATGAGCCGGCATATTGAGTACGACCAGAAGAATGAAATTTTTACCCATTATCAGAAACTGGACACCAATTTTTATAAAACGCACAGCACCGGCGACCTCATGAACCGCATTGCAGATGATGTAAGTAAAGTTCGCATGTATACAGGCCCCGCCATCATGTATTTTATCAACCTTGCTGCTGTGCTTGCTTTCAGCATATTTTTTATGTTTAAAGCAAGCCCAAAACTTACGCTGGTTGCGCTGGCACCTTTACCTGTTCTGGCGATTGCCATTTATTTTGTAAACACCATTATCAATAAAAAAAGCGAACGCATTCAATCTCTGCTGAGCGATCTGACCACCAATGCACAGGAATCTTACTCTGGCATCAGGGTCATCAAATCATTTGTACAGGAAAAAGCCATGCTGGGCTTTTTTAAAAAAAACAGCGAAGCTTACCGGGATAATGCATTAAGCCTGGCAAAAACAGAAGCCATTTATTTTCCGAGTATGGCACTGCTGATCGGGCTCAGCACTTTAATAACTATTATGGTTGGCAGCCTGGATGTGGTTAACAATATAGAAGGAGCCAGCGTGGGCCGAATAGCAGAATTTGTGATGTATATCCAGATGCTCACTTTTCCTGTGAGCGCCATTGGATGGACTGCCAGTATGACCCAACGTGCTGCTACCTCACAAAAAAGGATCAATGAATTTCTGCACACAGAACCCGGCATTAAAAATCAATCGGAGCCTGTAATAACTCCGTTACAGGGCAATATCACTTTATCAGGTGTTGATTTTATTTATCCGCATACCGGCATTCATGCTTTAAAAGATTTTTCGTTGCAGATAAATAAGGGAGAAAAAATTGCTGTTGTGGGAAGAACAGGCTCGGGCAAATCTACCCTTGCCCAACTGTTGCTGCATATGTATGAACCACAAAAAGGAATGATAATTTATGACGGGATACCGGTAAATAAGTTTGATATTCATTCACTGAGGTTGCAGATCAGTTATGTTCCTCAGGATATATTTTTGTTTAGCGAAACCGTACGCAACAACATCCGCTTTGGTGTGGATAATGCTACTGATGAAGATGTAATTACCGCGGCAAAGCAGGCCAGTATTCATACCGAAATTGAAAAATTTCAAACCGGGTATGATACGTTGATAGGAGAAAGGGGCGTAACACTCAGCGGCGGACAAAAGCAACGCATTTCCATTGCCCGTGCTCTTATAAAAGAACCTGAAATAATAATTTTTGACGACTGCCTGAGCGCAGTAGATGCCCGTACCGAAAAAGAGATCATTGGTAATTTATACCGGTTTTTAAAAGGCAGAACGGCCATCATCATAACCCACCGTATTTTCTCACTATTTGATTTTGATAAGATAATTGTTTTAGATGAAGGAAAGATTGTAGAGCAGGGCACACACCAGCAATTGCTGGGCTTAAATGGTTATTATACCGAAATGTATAACAGGCAACAGGAACAGGAGAAGGGAGCATAAATACCGTAAAATTATTCAGGCAGTAACTTCACAAAACAGCACAACGGATATTAAACTCAAATAATCAGCCATATATTTTGTAGAATGGAAAACAATTTTATCTTTGCTTCTCCTAAATAGGGTTATTTTTAAAACTAAAACAAAATAAACAGTGGCGTACGAAAACAACGAAAAGAAAATGGATAGCGTTTACAGCAAACGAATCAGGGCCGGCAAACGCAGAACTTACTTTTTTGATGTAAGAGAAACCCGTGGTAATGACTATTATTTAACCATAACAGAAAGCCGCAAGCGTTTTGATTCTGACGGGTACGACAGGCATAAGATTTTCCTGTATAAGGAAGATTTTAATAAATTCATAAAAGGTTTGGGCGAAGCGATTGATTATGTAAAAACAGAATTGATGCCCGACTTTGATTTTGACGCATTTAACCACGATACACCTTATGAAGGTGAAGATGGACAAGGTGGCCAATCTGCAAATGATGGAACTGAAATGTCGGCACCTTCTGCTATGGAAACAATAGTAGCTGACTTAACCGAAACGCCAATTGCAGAGACTACAGTAACTGAAGAAATAGCTGAAACAACTGAAACTCCCGATGAGATAAATAACGGCCCTGTTGATAACGGCAGTGCAGAGGTAGTAGAAAAGTGGTAATTAAACATGAACACCAAAACTAATTGCAGAAAATCCTCCCTTTTGGGGAGGATTTTTATTTATAAACGGCATCAAACTTGTATAGAAATTAAAAAATGTTTAACCCAATTGCAAATGAAAATACTTTTTCTGCATATTCTTCTCCTGATGGGCTTTTCAGCATCATATGCTCAGGCTTCCTGCAATATTAAAAAGGCTTATGCCTTTTATAATGCTGCTATGCCTGGCATACAAATGGTTGATGAGAACGGCAACCCCATACCACCTAAGCCTAATATTACCCGTTTTATATATGTAGAATACAGCGGAACCCAAATGCCCGACATTAAATCTGTTCTTTATAATGGTGTATCGTTGGATTTTTCTGTAGTAAACGTAAAAGCAAAAACAGTATCCATTGGAGATAAAAAACTTAATCCCAATAATACCATAACAGCAAAAAAGGGAAATTCTTTCCTGCAAATAAACCTGCAGCCATTTGAAGGAAAAACAATGCCTGATGCGAATTGCAAGAACATTATCATAAAAAGCAAGCTTGCAGGTAAGCTCTGCAAATTTTATGTTACCAGAGAAAAGGAGTTTGCAACACCTCCCAGGTATTAATTAACGCATGGTTTTATATAGATTAATCAATCCATTAGTAGAACTGTCATGGCTAATAATATCATCATTATTCTCTAACTCAGGCAATATCTTATTGGCTAAAACTTTCCCCAGTTCTACTCCCCACTGATCAAAACTGTAAATATTCCAGATAACACCCTGTACAAAAATTTTATGCTCGTACAAAGCAATTAACTGGCCTAAAGTAAACGGCGTAATTTGTTTTATCAGGATAGAATTTGTTGGCCGGTTGCCTTCAAAAACGCGGTATGGATTTTCGTTTTCTGCTCCATTCATTAATGCTTCCGTTTGGGCAAAAAAGTTACTTAGCAGTTTTTGGTGATGATCGCCGGTTGCATTGTGGCTTACAGCCGGTGCAATAAAATCGCAGGGGATGATTTGTGTGCCCTGGTGTATGAGTTGGTAAAATGCATGTTGCCCATTAGTACCAGGCTCTCCCCAAATAACCGGGCCGGTAGTATAGTTAATATTTTCTCCGTTACGGTCAATATACTTACCGTTGCTTTCCATATTCCCCTGCTGAAAATAAGCAGCAAAGCGGTGCAGGTACTGATCGTAAGGTAAAATGGCTTCACTGGTTGTGCCAAAGAAGTTGCCATACCAGATACCGATCAGGGCCATCAGCACAGGAATATTTTTATCAAATGCTGTTTCTCTGAAATGAACATCTGTTGCATGAGCGCCTTTCAATAACTGTTCAAAATTTTCGTATCCAATGGTTAAGGCAATGGATAAACCAATTGCACTCCACAAACTGTATCTACCGCCAACCCAATCCCAAAATACAAACATGTTCTTCGGATCAATCCCAAACTTTATTACTTCCTTGTCATTGGTGCTTAGTGCCACAAAATGTCTGGCTATATGTACTTCATCTATTGCCTGTTGCAAAAACCAATTCCTGGCTGTATGTGCATTGGTCATGGTTTCCTGAGTGGTAAAAGTTTTACTGGCAATTAAGAAGAGGGTTTCTTCTACATTAACTTTTTTCAGGGTTTCAATAATGTGCGTACCATCCACATTGCTTACAAAATAAGTTTCAATATTGTCCCCATCCCCTGAAGGGGAGTTAACCCAGTAAGGCTTTAAAGCCTCTGTAACCATTACCGGACCTAAGTCGCTGCCACCAATGCCGATGTTTACAATGTATTTTATTTTTTTTCCGGTATAGCCTTTCCATTCTCCACTATGTACAGCAGCACAAAAGCTTTTCATTTGCTCCAGCACATTCTTAATAGCCGGCATCACGTCTATACCATCAGTTAAAACAGGTTTATCCGAAAAATTCCTTAACGCAGTGTGCAGTACTGCACGGTTTTCTGTACCATTAATTTTTTCGCCGGTAAACATAGCTTCCATGGCTTCTTTTAACCTGCAATCATTGGCCAGTTCCAGTAAAATTTCAACTGTGTTTTCGGTAATAATATTTTTAGAGTAATCAAAAAGCAGATCTTCCATCTGAACAGAAAATATTCTAAACCGGTCTGCATCATTGAAGAAAAGGTCTTTCATGTGCACATTTTCAAACAACTGCTTATGCTGCTGCAATGCCTGCCAGGATGGGGTAGTAGTGGGGTTTATTTTTGGAAACATGTCTTTTAATTAGAAATGAGGAATGTCAGTTATTTTAAAATTACAGCTGGTTTTATTCATCAATTATTAATATCAATGGTGTTAATTGCCATTGAAGTCCGTCGGGTCCTTTTGCAAAAATTTCATGGAAGAAAAGAACGTCATCTTTTTTTAGCCCTGAAAAAGCATCTAAGATCTGCTGGCTTATTTTGCCGGTTGTATTAATCAGGGTTTCTGATTTGCCATTATCTGCATGAAATATTTTAACATAAAAACTATCAATGGGAAGCCTTGCATCAATATCAATATCTTCAAAATCAGCTCTGGCAAATTGTTGATTTGCCAATATGATTTTTTTTGCTTTTTTTTCATAAGTATAAGTACCACCATACGGCCCTATCTTAAAAACAGGAGGGGGGATCCGTTTTACTCTTAACGCCTGTTCTCCAATCTTTTTTAAATGATTTGCAGTCTTTCGATAAATAGCTATGTGTGCAGCACCAACTTCTTTTCCCCGATAAATATACTGGCAGTTTTCTCCTTTAATAGTTCCATTGTCTACTTTAAGAACGATACTATTACACGGGCAGTTTTCTACGGCAATTGAAATAGGATTGTCAACTCCCAAGTATGCAACATTCATTCTGTCATTACTTAATGAAAAATGCTGCGCCTGTAAATACAGCGTACAAATCAGCCCGGCAAAAAACAAAAGCAAATGCTTCATCTGGTTACAGATTATCGTATTCGTAAAGCGGATCAATATGCGTACCAGCCTTCATTTCATAAACCGGTTTTATAATACCGTCTTTTAAACCATAAACCCATCCATGCAACTCCGGCCTTTGCTCTTCTTTCCATGCCCGTTGAATGATGGAAGTTTTTGCCAGGTTAAATATCTGTTCCTGCACATTCAATTCCGTTAAGCGGTCAAATTTTTTATCTTCATCAGTTATCATATCCAGTTCTTCCCGGTGTATACGGTGCACATCCTTAATATTCCGCAGCCACATATTCAATACCGGTTTATAATCTGTTTTACTCATAGATGCTTTTATGCCACCGCAACCATAATGCCCGCAAACGATAACATGCTTTACTTTTAAATGATTAACAGCATAATCTAAAACACTTAACAGGTTTACATCTGTATTAATAACCAGGTTGGCAACATTGCGGTGTACAAAAATTTCGCCCGGCTGTGTATTTGTTATCTGGTTGGCAGGCACACGGCTGTCGCTGCACCCGATCCATAAAAACTCTGGGCTTTGAATACCTGATAATTTATTGAAAAAATCCGGATCATTTGCAAGCATTTCGGCTGCCCATGCTTTATTATCCTGCAACAATTCTTCAAAAGGATGCATAGTTGTTTTGATTGGTGATTGGGAGGTTACGAAGATATAGCATGTACAACAAAAAACGTCCCGCTTTTGGCAGGACGTTTTATATATTGGAAGTTTATTTTTTACTGAATTTTTGGAATCATTCCCCTGATGCCCATATCAATAACGGCGTCACCATTATTTGGATCGTAGGTTCCGTTATGGTCAACGTCAATCCATTCAAAGCTTTTGTTGATAGATAGGGAAACGATGATGTTGATATCGGAGGTTTCGTTACCAGTTACAACAAGTGGTGTTAAAAATTGTCCGGTAACCAGGCAGGAGCCAGCAGGTATTGGCGAAGAAGCAAATAAAGGATTGGGAACCGTTGTTGCGCCCGGAGGAGCCTGGCCCTGACTTAAAAATCCAACACCAAATACCTTTCCTTCCAAAGCCCAATAGCCCTGCAATTTATTTGCATTTACAACTACAGTAGAATCTTTTACTTTATAATTGCCCAGGTAAGTATTGAAACCTATGAAAGATGCAAGCGTAGCATCAATGGTTTGCCCCAGGGCATTCATATAAATATTGTAATTCTGATAAGCCAGCGAAACCCTGAGCCAGGTGTATGTACCGGCTGCAAAATCCTTTACAGGCACGCTTAAAAAGGTTTGGTTATTTCCTGCAAATTTAGAATTGGTAAAATCAATGGCCGTAGCGCCCCCGGTTGTAACCTGTGGTGCTTTATGCAAAATGGCTCCTGCACCCAAAGCTGTAAAAGGGGATGGAGCCAGTTCAACATAATGAGCACTCATGGTATTAAAACGGGGCGACTGGCCTGCATTACCTGCAGGCATAGGAGAAGCCTGCCCAATAGCATTAAGCCTCACCTGGGTTGAATCGAATTTAAAAATGAAATTAACTTTTGCTGTCCCATTGTTGATGGGCGTTGGGTCGTCGGCATTTTTTTGGCAGGAACTGAATAAAACAATAGCAGAGGCCACTGCAAGCATGGTTTGTAGTTTCATTATTGGTTTGATTTTGGTTAGGTAAAAATGGCGTCGATGCAATTTTGCAACAATTACAATGCCTCAATAACTTCAATCAGGTTTTTTAGCATTTCTTTAGTAAAATCGAGATGGGTAACCATCCTGACCTGCGTTGACGAAATGGAAAGGCATAAAATTTCATATTTAGCCAGCTTTTCACAAAATGTTTTTGCCGTGTATGATGATCCGGTTATTTCAAAAATAACAATATTGGTTTCTACAGGCATTATTTTACCAACAAAATCTTTCTTTGCCAGGGTTGCAGCTATTTGCTTTGCATGATGATGATCTTCCTCAAGCCTTTGAATATTGTTTTCGAGTGCATAAATACCGGCTGCGGCCAGATAACCCGCCTGCCGCATACCGCCGCCAAAAACCTTACGCACCCGCCTTGCCTGTTTGATAAAATCATTTTTACCCAACAGCAGGCTTCCAACCGGTGTTCCCATACCTTTACTAAGGCAAATGGATATGGAATCGAAAACCTCACCGTACTGTTTTGGGCTTTCATTCTTTGCTACCAGTGCATTCCAAAGCCTGGCACCATCTAAATGAAATTTTAATTTATTATTCAAACAAATTTCTTTAATCGCTTGAATTTCAGAAAATTCATAACAACTTCCGCCGCCACGATTGGCTGTATTTTCCAGGCTCACCAGGCTGGTTCTGGCTTTATGCACATCATCCGGGTTTATAGATTCTAAAACCTGGTCTGACGTAATTCTTCCTCTATCGCCCTCTAAAGCTTTTACCTGGCAACCACTGTTAAAAGCAATGCCACCGCCCTCATATATATACACATGGCTTACTTTATCACAAATCACTTCATCGCCGGGCTGGCTATGGCATTTTATGGCAATCTGGTTGGTCATAGTGCCGCTTGGGCAAAACAAGGCGGCTTCCATTCCAAACATAGCCGCCGACATGGCTTCTAATTTATTAATCGAAGGATCTTCACCAAAAACATCATCCCCAACAGGGGCATTAAACATAGCTTCCAGCATGGCTGGTGATGGTTTGGTGAATGTATCTGAACGGAGGTCTGCTATCATGAGGCAAATATAAGGTGCAGGAAGGAGATACTGGATACTGGATGCTGGATGCTTAATTCTGGATAAGGGCTTACGATACAAAGAGCTGTTATTGTTTTGAGCTACTGCCAGTAACCAGCGACAAGTATCCAGCATCGGCCTTTTATCCACCATTCATCCCATTTTATGCACTTTCATTATGAAATCCGGCTATAAATTAGTAACTTTGCACACATTTTTAGCAGGAATTCAGGCATTAACCAATCATTTGCAACGTTTTCCCAACAAAACATGTCTATTCAGTGTTCTATTTTAGTAACTAATACAAGACAATGAGGCAACTTAAGATCGCAACGCAAATTACCAACCGTGATTCACAGGCAGTTGAGAAGTATTTGCAGGAAATTTCCAAAATCTCGATGATCACTCCTGAAGAGGAGACTATTCTGGCCCAAAAGATCAAAATGGGCGATCAGCGTGCTTTGGACAAATTGGTGCAGGCCAACCTTCGTTTTGTGGTATCTGTGGCTAAGCAGT
>JAOAUI010000003.1 GCA_030157685.1 Ferruginibacter sp.
GTATATTTCATTAAGCTAAACGATAACAGAAACCAGGTTTTCCAGGGACTGGTAAGCATAATCAGGTAGTTTATGTGTTTCTTTTTTTCAGCACACTTATATCCGATCCTTCTGCAACAAAAACTGAATTGGGTTTAGCATCTGTTAAATTTGAAAATGAATTTCCATACAGCGATTTAAAATCACAATCAATCATATAATCTTTAACCGGAAAGATTTTCCAGGCAGGATGCTGCACATTGTATTCAAAGGTTGTGGCTTCATTGTATCTTGAATAGCCCCAGTAATGTTCTGCAATAAATTCTTCCTCACTGCCCGAAGCCATTGGCTGTGCAGGCTTTTCAGCTGATGCTTCAATGCGGTTCCATTTGTTTTTATGTTTCCATTGATAGCTTAAATTAATTTCGGCTGCTGTTTCAGTGGTAAGATGTTTCATTCGCTTTGTATCATATTTTTCATGATACACCGTGTTGGCAATAAAACTGATTGCCGGCTTTGGAACAATCTCCTTAATAAAAACAGTACCTCTTTTCCATATTCCGTTATCATTATACCGTACATAAAAACGCAGGTTTACTTCTTCAAAATTTATGTGAAAAGGAATTTTAAACCCAAGTATTCTTGTATTCATAAACATAAAGCCTACAAGACTTACATAAGCATTGCCATTAAACAGGTCCAGTTCAGTTTTGTTGGGAAGATATGGAGCAAGTACAGCCGGATCAACAATATAATTTGCCATGACCAGGTTCTTCCAGGTTGCAGTTAAAAACTTTGAAGCCATATTATTTTACTTTTTTTGTTCCCTGTAAAATTCTTTAAAGATGAGGCGTAAATTCTGATCGTAGGTGAAATAATTGTACAGCCAGTTACTGAAAACAAAGAAACGGTTCTTTACGCCCAGTATCAGCATCAAATGCAGGCCCATCCATATCATCCAGGCAAAGAAACCACCAAAATGTAATTTTGGTTTTGGCATATCCACCACGGCCAGGTTACGGCCAATGGTAGCCATGCTTCCTTTGTCATTATAAATAAATTCCTCCCATTGCATCATGCCGCTTTTCATTTCCAGCCTGCGTAAATTATTTGCAATCATATCTGCCATTTGCATTGCAACAGGCGCTACCTGCGGATGCCCGTTTGGCCAGGCGGGTTCTTCCATATAAGCTACATCTCCTATTGCAAAAATATTTTCAAATCCGTTTACCTGGCAATGCCTGTTTACTTTTATCCTGTTGCCACGTGCAATTAAATCGGTACTGATACCTTCCGGTACATTGCCTTTAATACCTGCTGCCCATATTACCATAGATGTTTCAATGGTTTGGCCGTTTTGCAGTTGTACTGTTTTTCCATCAAAGTTTTTTAGTAGTGTATTGGTTAAAACGGTCACGCCCAGTTTTTCTAAATATTTTAAAGACTGGCTGCTTGATTTTTCGCTCATGGAAGCCAGCGTTTTTCCGGTGCCTTCCAGCAGGTAAATTTTCATCTTGCCAAAATCAAGTTCAGGATAATCTTTTGGTAAAACAAACCGTTTCATATCAGCAATAGCACCACTTAACTCTACGCCCGTTGGCCCGGCACCAACAATTACAATATTCATCAGGCGTTGCAATTCAAGCTCAGACTGTACATTTAATGCGTCTTCAAAATTGTGCAGTAACCTGTGGCGCAGTTGCAATGCCTCAACCGTACTTTTCATTGGAAAGGCATTGTCCATCAACTGCTGATTATTGAAAAAATTGGTATCGGCACCGGTTGCAATCACCAATGCATCAAAGTCAAATTCGCCAATATCAGTAATCACTTTTTTTTCTGTAGTCAGTATTTGCTGCACTTCTGCCATCCGGAAATGTATATTCTTACTTTTATGGAAAACCTTGCGCAACGGAAAAGAAATATTGCTGGCATCCAGCCCTGCAGTTGCCACCTGGTAAAATAAGGGTTGAAACTGGTGGTAATTAAAACGGTCAATTAAAG
>JAOAUI010000004.1 GCA_030157685.1 Ferruginibacter sp.
ACCTGGTAAAAGAACTGTGCAGGCAGATGGATGAAAAACTGGGCAAAGAAAAAGGTACATCAGAAAAACTGATAACTTATGTAACCGACCGTGCAGGCCACGATTTGCGCTATGCCATTGATGCAACTAAACTTAAAGAAGAACTGGGATGGATGCCTTCACTGCAATTTGAAGAAGGTATTTCTAAAACAATTGACTGGTACCTTACAAACAGCGAGTGGTTGAATCATGTAACCAGCGGCGATTATCAAAAATATTACAACCAACAATATCATAACCAATAACTGTATGAAAGGAATAATTCTGGCAGGAGGCTCCGGCACCAGGCTTTACCCCATCACAAAAGGGATCAGCAAACAACTGATGCCTGTTTATGATAAGCCGATGATCTATTATCCGCTAAGCACATTAATGCTGGCTGGTATAAAAGAGATTTTGGTAATTACCACTCCCGAAGACCAGGATCAGTTTAAAAGATTATTGGGCGATGGAAGCCAGTGGGGATGCATTATTGAGTATGCCAAACAAGAAGTACCAAACGGCCTTGCACAGGCTTTTGTAATTGGCGAAAAATTTATTGGCAGTAATAGTGTTGCGCTGGTTTTAGGCGATAATATTTTTTACGGCAGTGGCTTTAGTAAACTGTTGCAGCAAAGCGTTAACCCGGATGGGGCAGTAATCTTTGCTTACCCGGTAAGTGATCCCGAGCGTTATGGCGTAGTAGAATTTGATACAAATAAAAATGCCATAAGCATTGAAGAAAAACCGGCAGCGCCCAAAAGTAATTACGCAGTACCTGGCTTATATTTTTATGATAACAACGTGGTTGAGATTGCAAAAAATATTAAACCCAGTGCAAGAGGTGAGTATGAAATTACAACCGTGAATGATCATTATCTGCAGCAAAAAAAATTAAAGGTAGCGGTGCTCGACCGTGGCTTTGCATGGCTTGACACAGGTACATTTGAAAGCCTGGGTGACGCAGCAGAATATGTACGGGTAATAGAAAAAAGGCAGGGATTAAAAATTGGATGCCCCGAAGAAATTGCCTGGCGAATGGGTTTTATAAGCAAAGAAGATTTATTGCAATTGGCTAAAGAGCTTGAAAAAAGCGGCTATGGCGAATATTTAAAAAAGATAGCAAAGTAAAGTTTAGATAGTTAGAAGTTTAGGGGTTTAGAAGGTTTAGAGGTTTAGATAATTGATAAGCCTACCCCCCTAAACTCCTAAACTCCTAAACTCCTAAACCCTAAACCTCTAAACCAAATTAAACTATTCAACATGAATTATTACGCACACCCCAGTTCAATCATTGATGATAATTGTGTGATTGGCGAAGGAACCAAAATCTGGCATTTCTCTCATGTGATGTCGGGTGCTGTAATTGGCAACAATTGCAACCTGGGGCAAAATGTAGTAGTATCACCTAAAGTAGTACTGGGTAATAATGTAAGGGTACAAAATAATGTAAGTATTTATGAGGGTGTAATTTGCGAGGATGATGTTTTCCTGGGCCCCAGTGCCGTACTCACCAATGTAATAAATCCCCGCAGTGCCGTAAGCCGTAAAAGCGAGTATAAAACAACTTTAATAAAAAAAGGTGCCAGCATTGGTGCCAATGCAACTATAGTATGCGGCCATACCATTGGTGAGTATGCATTTATTGGTGCCGGCGCAGTAGTAACCAGGGATGTGCCTGCTTATGCATTGATTGTTGGCAATCCTGGCCGCCAAACCGGCTGGATGAGTGAATTTGGTCATAAGCTGCAATTTGATTCCGGTAACAAAGCGGTTTGTACAGAAAGCGGACAAGAGTATGTATTGGAAAATGGTGCGGTACGGAAATTAGCCTAAATAGCAAAAATTGTTCAAATATTTTAAAAAATGAGCCTGATAAGACTGTAATTTGGCTTATTTACAAATTCTGGTTTTATCAGTTAATTACTTCAATCACTCTCAAATCGCTCTCACATCACTCTCACATCGCTCTTGACTCCCTTATTTTAAAAGCATAAAAACCGCTATTTTTTTGTGGCCCTTACAACTATTTGCCATAAAATTTCATCTTTTTAATATAAAAATTGCATAAACGACTTATCTTTGAGTAGTTTATTTACTCAATCTTAATGATAGAAGCACTCATTTCCTCAAAAACACGTATTAAATTACTGCTTAAGTTTTTTTTAAACAGCAGTAACCGGGCCTACCTGCGTGGGCTTGAGGAAGAATTTGGCGAAAGCACCAATGCCATCAGGCTGGAACTGAACAAGCTTGAAAAAGCCGGCATGGTGAGCAGCGATGTGCAGGGCAATAAAAAATACTTCACCGCCAATGTAAAACACCCACTTTTTTTCGACCTGAATAGTATCATCAGAAAATATGTAGGTATTGATACAATTATTGAAAATGTGATCAATCAGCTGGGCGAAGTGGAAAGGGTTTATTTATCCGGTGAATTTGCCAAAGGCCGCGATAATAATGTGATTGACCTGGAATTTGTAGGCACAGTAAATACAAACTACCTTACTGACCTTATTGAAAAAGCCGAACCCTTGGTGAAAAGAAAGATCCGGTATGTTATTTATTCGGTGGAAGAATTTGCAGCATTAAAAGAAACAAAAAATATTAATGAGAAGCTGTTGATCTGGAGCAGATAGGCAGTCAATAAAAAAAACAGAAAGTGAAAAATTTTGCAATAATTGGCGCTGGTGGGTACATAGCACCCAGGCACATGAAAGCCATAAAAGATACAGGTAATAACCTGATAGCTGCTTTGGATAAACACGATTCGGTAGGCATTATGGATAGTTATTTTCCGGATGCAGATTTTTTTACTGAATTTGAGCGCTTTGACCGGCACCTGGAAAAACTGAAGAGGCTTGGCAATAAAACCGATTTTGTTTCGGTTTGCAGCCCAAACTATTTACACGATGCCCATATCCGTTTTGGCCTGCGCATTGGCGCCAGTGTAATCTGCGAAAAGCCGGTTGTGCTTAACCCCTGGAATATTGAAGCGCTGATGGAAATTGAAAAAGAAACAGGCGGCGAAGTATTCACCATATTGCAGCTGCGCCTGCATCCTGCCATTATTGCTTTAAAAGAAAAAATTGCATCAGCGCCGGCAGATAAAAAGCACATAGTTAATTTACAATACATCACATCACGTGGGCATTGGTACCATACCAGCTGGAAGGGTGATATGGAGAAGAGTGGCGGTATTGCTACCAATATTGGGGTTCATTTTTTTGATATGCTGCTGTGGGTTTTTGGTGCCGTAAAAGAAAACAGGGTAACTGAACATACTGCGCAAACTGCTTCGGGACAACTGGAACTTGAAAGGGCCAATATAAACTGGATGCTAAGTATTGATGCCAATACATTACCCGATGAAGCAAAAGCGGCCGGTAAAAGAACTTTCCGCACGCTTACTATTGATGGCGAGGGATTTGAGTTCAGCGATGGCTTTACCGAACTGCATACAAAAAGCTATGAAGAGATATTGAAAGGAAACGGATTCAGAATAAAAGAAACAAAAGCTGCCATAGAACTGGTGCATGAAATACGTGGAAATAAATAAATTCATACCACTGGCCAGTCCGGATATTAACCAGCAGGACATTGACTGTGTAACAGCCGTGCTGCGGTCGGGCATGTTGGTGCAGGGTGTAAACGTATTGGCGCTCGAAAAATCTTTTAATGATTTTAACGGGAGTAAAAATGCCATTGCTTTAAGCAACGGCACAGCTACTTTACACCTGGCATTACTGGCATTGGGTATTGGTAAGGGAGATGAAGTAATTGTGCCTGCGTTTTCTTACGTTGCTACAGCCAATGTGGTGGAAATGGTTGGCGCTACCTGCGTTTTTGTCGATATTGATATCAACACATTTAATATAGATGTAACAAAAATAGAAACACTGATCACATCGAAAACCAAAGCCATCATTCCGGTACATGAATTTGGCCTTGCCTGCGATATAGAAGCCATCATGCAGATAGCTACCAAACATAAGCTCTATGTTATTGAAGACGCAGCCTGCGCATTGGGCGCTATGCAGAATGGAAAGCATGTTGGTACTTTTGGCAACCTCGGTTCTTTTTCTTTGCATCCACGCAAATCAATTACAAGCGGCGAAGGCGGTGTATTGTTAACTGAAGATGATGCATTGGCAAAAAAGCTCAGGCAACTACGTAACCACGGAATTGAAATGCGGGATGGTCAGATGGATTTTGTTGATGCAGGTTTAAATTACCGCATGACCGATTTTCAGGCAGCATTGGCTAACAGCCAGATGCAAAGACTGGCACAAATTATTTCATATAAGGAGGAACTGGCTGAAGTATATTTTAATGAAATAAAAAATAACAGCATTGTTTTACCATCGGTACCATCCGACAGAAACCATACCTGGCAAACCTTTCACATACTTATTAGCGAAGAAAAAAATCAGGCAGCAATAATAGCTACTTTAAAGGAAAATAACATCGGTGCCAATTATGGTGCCCAATGTATTCCGGCAACAGTATATTATAAAGCTAAATACCAGCTTGACAGTGAGCAGCAGTTTCCAAATGCTTACAGGGCATTTACAAAAGGGATTGCCATACCCATTTACGAAAAACTAACAAAAGACATCATTAAACAAATATCAAATACCATCAACAGATTATGATTGAAAACAAAACCATGTTTATTACCGGTGGCGCAGGATTTATTGCCAACACGTTAATTAAGCATTACGTAGAAAAAAACAAAATAGTAGTGTACGATAATTTTCACCGCGATACCCTTACCGGTAGCGGCATGGATACGCACCCGAATGTTACCATTATTAAAGGCGATGTACTTGATTTTGATCTGCTGTGCTCATCTATGAAAGGAGCCGATATTGTAATTCATGCAGCCGGCATTGCCGGCATTGATACCGTAATAAAGAATCCCGTACAAACCATGCGGGTTAATATGATCGGTACTTCCAACGCTTTGGAAGCAGCCAGAATAAACGGGATAACTGACCGGTTTGTTGACTTTTCAACTTCTGAAGTTTTTGGTTCCATGGCGTTCCGTTCCAGTGAAGAAGATGTTACCGTTTCAGGTTCGGCAGGCGAAGCCCGCTGGACTTATGCTGTAAGTAAATTAGCCGGCGAACATCTTGCACATGCCTATTACAAACAATATAAATTACCTGTGGTAACGGTGAGACCATTTAATGTATACGGCCCCGGCCAAACAGGCGAAGGTGCCATACAGATATTCATAAAAAGAGCTTTAAAGAACGAAGAAATTAAAATTGATGGAGATGGTAACCAGATAAGGGCCTGGTGTTTTGTTGATGATTTTGTGGATTGTCTTATCAGGTGTATTGAAAATCCAAAAGCCATTGGCGAAAGTTTTAACTTAGGAAATGCAAGAGCTGTAATAACTATACTGGGGCTGGCCCAAACAGTTTGCAGGGTTTTGAAATCCGATTCAAAAATTGCTTTTGAACCGCCATTGTCTGCCGATATTGCCATGCGCATTCCAAATGTTGATAAGACCTTTAATGTACTAGGCTTTAAAGCCAAAGTGGATCTTGAAGAAGGAATTTTAAAAACTGCTGAGTGGATGAAAAATCAAAACTAAAAAGCATTGAACAGAAAAGAAAAAATATCATCAGACAAATCGCTGGCTTTTTATGAACAGGTAATCAGCCTGCATAAAGAACTGGACGATGCTTTTATAAGCCAGTTTAACCGCTCATTGCCCTTTGCAGAAACATTACTCGACCGCTGGGAACGGGCAAAAAAACTGGGCTTTGGCGATAACAGTTCTATTTATGATTCTGCATTGGTTTTTGGTGATGCAAAAGTTGGAGCAAACGTTTGGATTGGCCCCAATACCATTATTGATGGCAGCGGGGGTTTAACCATTGGTGATTTTTGTACCATTTCTGTAGGTGTACACATTTATACACACGATAATGTAAAACAAACATTAACATCGGGCAAACATCCAATTGAAAGGGCGCCGGTAAAAATCGGCAGCAATGTTTACATAGCGCCCAATGCAATCATTACAAAAGGTGTTAGTATTGGCAGTTTTTCAGTGATAGGTGCGCATGCATTTGTAAATAAAGATGTGCCCGATAATGCTATTGTGATGGGGCAGCCTGCAAAAGTGGTAGGTTCGGTTAGTTTTGAAAATGATATGCCGGTATTTAAATACAATCAGTAAGAAGTAAAAGATATCCTGAATAAAACAGGTTTGCGAAAATTGAGATTATGAAAATTTGTACAAAATGTATTTATGATGACAGGATAAAGGGTATTTCTTTTAATGCTGAAGGCGTTTGTAATTTTTGTATTCAGTCAGAAGCATTGGACAGTCAATATCAGCCAGGGACACCACAAGGCGAAGCAAAATTATTTGAGCTGTTTGAAAAAATTAAAAGAGAAGGAAAAAGTAAAAAGTATGATTGTATTGTTGGAGTTAGTGGTGGCACTGATTCATCATATCTTCTTTGTAAAGCAATTGAATGGGGTTTAAGGCCATTGGCTGTTCATTACGATAACACCTGGAATACAGCCATATCTACAGAAAACATCCGTAAAATAACCAAATACTGCAATGCCGATTTATGGACCTACGTAATTGATAACAAAGAGGCCGATGATATTTTCCGTTCATTTTTTTTAGCAGGTGTTCCAGAGTTTGATGCCTCAACTGATATAGGCTTTGCACAGGTTTTAAGAGATGCGTGTGCAAAGTATAAGATCAGGTACGTACTGGAAGGGCATTCATACCAGGCAGAAGGTTTGTCACCGCAGGGCTCAAATTATTTTGATGGGAAATATATTGCAGACATACATAAGAAGTTTGGCAAGTTGCCGATGAAAACTTATCCAAACATGACTTTTGTAAAATTTTTAAAATCAATTTTGTTTACCAAAGTGCAGTTTATAAGACCGCTTTGGTATTTAAACTATAATAAACAAGACACGCAGGTATGGCTTGAAAAAAATACCGGCTGGCAATATTATGGTGGGCATCATCTTGAAAACAGGGCAACCGGATTTTTACATACGGTATATAATCCTCAAAAATTCGGGATAGATAATCGCAATTGGAGTCTTGCCGCTTTAGCCCGTTCGGGCGGTATGAAAAGAGAAGAAGCACTGGCCATATATAATTCGCCAATCTTACCCGACCCCGAATTGATTACTTATGTGCAGAAAAGAATGTCGCTTACAAAAGAAGAGTATGATAGGGTAATGACTAATGGTGAAAAAAGAAGCTGGCGTGATTTTAAAACCTATAAAAAACGTTTTGAAACCTGGCGGCCGTTTTTCTTTCTGATGGCAAAAATACACAGGGTTCCCATGAGTTTTTACCTGAAATATTGTTTTCCAATGCCCGAATCAAAATAAAAGTTATGATTACAATTATAGATTATGGTTTGGGTAACCTGGGCTCGGTAAAAAACATGCTTAAAAAGATTGGTGTCGAATCCGAGATCTCAAAAGACCTTGATACAGTAAAAAAAGCAAAGAAAATTATTCTACCCGGTGTTGGAGCTTTTGACCCGGCCATGGAAAGGCTTACCAACAATGCATTACGGGATGTACTCGATGAAAAAGTACTACAGGAAAAAATACCTGTAATGGGAATTTGCCTGGGTATGCAACTGCTAACCAATGGAAGTGAAGAAGGCCGGCTCGCCGGATTGGGGTGGATACCGGCAAGAGCATACAAATTTTCAGCAGAAGAATTTCCAAGCCTTAAAATTCCACACATGGGCTGGAATTTTGTTGTAAAAACAAATGAACACAAGCTCACAGACGGATTCACAGAAGATTTTCGCTTTTATTTTGTGCATTCCTATTATGTAAAAGTGCAGGAGCCACAATATTCAATTCTTTCCACCAGGTATGGGGTGTTATTTGATGCAGCCATTCAAAATGAAAATATCATGGGTGCACAATTTCATGCTGAAAAAAGTCATAAATACGGAATGAAACTATTCCAAAACTTTGCAACCATTTAAGAATGCTACAAACCCGTGTTATACCTTGTCTTCAGCTGCGTGGTGAAAGCCTTGTAAAAACAATTCAGTTCAATAAGTTTGGCTACATTGGCGATCCGGTTAATACCGTAAAGATCTTTAATGATCTGTATGTAGATGAACTGGCTTTTATTGATATTACCGCAACATTTGAAAAACGTGAACCTAATTATAAAATACTGCATGAAATAGCGGATGAATGTTTTATGCCCCTCAGCTATGGAGGAGGCATAGATAGTTTACAAAAAGCAGAAAGTGTTTTTAAGATCGGCTTCGAAAAAATGATCCTCAACTCAGCACCCTTTTATAATTTATCTGTGATAACAGACATAGCAAAAATTTACGGCAGCCAGGCTGTGGTGGTTGCAGTGGATGTGAAAAAGAATTTTTGGGGAAAATATGAAGTGTACAGCAACTCCGGAAAAACGAATCAAAAAAAAGATCCGAAAGAATGGGTGAAGATGGTAGAAGATGCCGGAGCCGGAGAAATATTATTGACCAGTATTGAC
>JAOAUI010000005.1 GCA_030157685.1 Ferruginibacter sp.
TCGTATTGCACAATGCTGCCATCGCTTTCATCGGCTTCAATAACCAGCCACTCTCCTGCTCCAACTTTTGCATTTCCTATTTTCCCTTCTTTAATAATACTTACCAATCCTGCACCGCTGATGATACTGGGTTGTAAACCGGCCTTATCTAAAATATCAAACAACATGGCGCTGGTGGTGCTTTTGCCCGATGTACCGCCAACAGCAATGGTTCTTTTACTTTTAGCGATAAGCGCAAGCAATTCAGATCTTTTGATGATGGGAATGTTCAGTTGCTTTGCTTTTTGTACTTCAAACACGGTATCTTCTATTGCTGTTGAAACAACAACAAGATCTGTTTCAATGGTGATACCATCTCCGTTTTGTAAAAAACATTGTATGCCTTCGGCCTCCAGTTTTGTTTTGGTATCATTAAATTCTCCTTCTTTAAAATAGCGGTCGCTGCCGCTTACTTTTTTATCTATGCCCGCTAAATATTGTGCAATGGCACTCATGCCTACACCGGCCACACCAATGAAGAAAACATTTTTAAAATCATGAATACCTGTAATCATAATGCAGGGCTTTGTTTTGTATGCAATGTTTTATATGCAATTAATGCACTTACTATCATTAAAACCGCACCTAGTAAAAAAGGTGCACCGGGTAAATGAAAGGGAGCATCATTGTGTGTAAAGTAATAAAATAAATTATTCATCAACAGCGGCCCTATGATAGCAGCCGCACTCATTAAACTGGTAATGGCTCCCTGCAATTCGCCCTGCTGATTGGGTGGCACATGGCCTGCCATGATTGACTGTATAGCAGGCATGGTAATACCGCCCAGGCAATAAGGAATTAAAATAACAAACATCATCCAGCTTTGCGTGGCTATACCAAATAATAACAAACCCAATGAATACAGGCCCAGGCCAGTAAAAATACTTTTTTCATTACCCAGTTTTGGATTGATGTAACGGATCAATCCTCCCTGCACAATGGCCACCATAATACCTACAGCACCTAATGAAAGTCCCACCATTTTTTCATCCCAGTTAAAACGGTACATGCCAAAATAACTCCAGGTGCTCATTACAGAATGTGCAGCGATATAGATGAGCAAAATTGAAAGAGCCAGGCCGGTAATGGCCGGATATTTTTTCAGGTGCAATAAAGAGCCAACCGGATTAGCACGTTTCCAGCTGAAAGCCCTTCGGTTTTCTTTGCTCAGCGATTCTGGCAAAACAAAATACCCATAAGCCCAGTTAATTAATGCCAATATTGCTGCTGCATAAAAAGGAATGCGTGGGCCCAGGTTACCTAACAACCCGCCTATTACTGGGCCAATGATAAAGCCAAGGCCAAATGCAGCGCCAATCATTCCAAAATTCTTTGCCCGGTTTTCTTTTGTACTTACATCTGAAATATATGCTGCACCAGTTGTAAAGCTGGCACCGGTTATACCTGCAATTATTCTTCCTACAAATAACCAACCATAGGTAGGTGCCAGTGCCAGGAATAAGTAATCTATACCAAAACCAAATAATGAAAATAAAAGAACAGGCCTGCGGCCATACTTATCGCTTAGATTACCCAAAATGGGTGCACATAAAAACTGCACAAATGCATAGGCAAACATGAGCAGGCTGCCGTATTTGGAAGCGGTGCTGATATCAACATCCTTCAATTGCGATATCAATTTGGGCATCACCGGAATGATGATACCAAAGCCAATTACATCAATTAATAGCGTGATAAAGATAAAGCCAACTGCAGCGTTGCGTTTTGATGCCATTGTAAATTGGGTTGTAAGTAAGTGCAAATGTAATTAATATGGCTTGATGAAAAGTTTGTTCATTTTGAATGTTGCCCCCTGTTGATTATATTTAAGCATCAAAACATTTGTATGCTTAAAAAAGGTTTATTCGGTGGAGCCCTTGTGCTCATTGCAATCGTAGCGGGATTTATTTTTTTACTGCGTGGATGTCTTTCCGGCTATGACGAACGTTCGGCCATAACACCAGCCCTGTATTTTGAGAAAGATGGCAAGGCTGTTGTTTTCAGTATTGTTGAATATGGCAAGGCTACTTCGTACAGCTCGGGGCCAAAAGGTACTTTCAAAAGTATGAGCGTGAATTATTTTATACAGGCCAATGATGCTGCAACTGCTGAGTTAATTGCCAATAAAAAAATAAAACACAGCAGTGATATTAAATTCCGTCCTGTTAAAGTAATGGGTGCAGGTAATAATATGGCCTGGGTTTTTATTGGTGAGTTGATGGCTTATGATCCGTTTACGCTGGAGAAAATTGCCAACAGGGAAATTATAGAAACAAAGAACCCACAACTGAAAGGAAAAATGCCTGATGAAGAAAGGTATTATGAATATGATCGTGTTTCAAATTCCATATTGATAACTGCTACCGATGGTACGAAATATCTTTTATCAACCGCCAACCTGAAAGCAACTGCTGTTGATGAAGATGTTATTGCAAAAAATCCGGTTGAGGCAAAGATAAAAGCATTAAAAAAACAGGAAGAAGCGTTGGAAGAAAAATACAGGGCCGGTTATGACCGATACCGTGCCTATAACAAGTTATACAGCGAACAAAAAATAAGTTATGCTGCTTATTTAGACAGCGGCAAAAATTTTAACCGTCTGCAGGACAGCATCAGTAAATGGAAAACAAATATCCGTAACGAGATCAGTGACCTGGATGATTTGAAAGATGCTGACCGTGATATTCAAACTAAGATAGAAAATTTAGCAGGGAGCAATAAAAGTTACAGCAACATCTGCACAGCAGTTGACACATTTAATGGTAAATGGTATGGACTTTTAAGTGGTGAAGACCTGGAGAAGCCTGATACAAGATTCAAATACCGGAGTGTGTATACAGAAACTGCCAGGAATAAATTTTACAATGCAACCGTCAGTATTAAGGAGCCCAATAAAAAAGCAATAGAACTGCTTGTTGCCGAACCTGAAAAAATAAGCGATGCTGTTTATCTGCAGGGAGGTTTGCTGCTGAACAAAACAACGGCATTACCTATACATCTTAAAAATGATGATGGGTTTATTGTTTGCTACAGAGAAAAGGTTGGTTATACCGGCAATATCATTTTGGCAAGGGTTGATTTGAAAGGAAATACCAGGTGGACCTTAAATACAATGCTTCCGGAATTTGAAGACTGGATATATACCGGCACTCAACTGATCATACTGGGCAAAGACAATAAAAATATTTCTTCAAGTAATGCAAACCTGCTGATGATAATAAACCTGCAATCCGGCAAGGCTGTAAAGCATGATTATTTTACCGATAAAATGCGCAAAGAATAATTACTTCTTTATAATTTTAAAAGGATGGGCTTCGGTTGTAAGCACTACCTTTTTAAGATCCAGCGTTGACTGGGGTGCAAAGATGAGGTAGGCATATTTTAATGTTTCGCCAAAGAAAAAACTTTCCATTGAATTTGTTTTTTCATAGGTCTGCACATTTTTCAGTGATGCAAATCCTGCATCATTTCTGCAATGATCAAGAATACTCTGCACCATTGTTTTTCCCTGCCATAAATATTTATTTTCGCCGGTAAGACGATACATATAAAAAGCACTTTCTAAATTTTCGGGCCGTAAAATGTAATAGGCGCTGGTAATGGTATCGGCTTTAAAGTCAAATTCTTCGGGCTCAATGTTAAATTTGGTCCACATGTAATAATTGGCTTCCTGTATCTGCCTGCCGGTTTCCACATCGCCTGAAAAGGCGCACAGGCCTGCATAAAAGGCTTCCAGTGCGCCATAAGTTGTGCCGATCTGTTTACCGGTATTCATATCAACCTGGTGCATGAACCAACCTTTGTCTGTTTTGCTGATGAGGTGTTTTTTAATGGCGGCATTGTGTACATCAAAAGCAGTTTTAAAATCTTTATCGCCAAACAGTAACCAGCTTTTGTATAAATACTCATAGTAAGAATCTATGTAAGCTCCGATATGGCTTCTTGCATTTACCCAATTGCCGGTTTCTACATCAATCTGCTCTCCTACCAAATCTAAAGTACTCCTGTGATCATACACATACATCATCCCTTTTTTGGCAGCTTCATAGTATTTTTTATCGCCGGTAATTTTTGAAAGTTTACCAAACTCCATCATCAATGTGCCAATCTCTGCCGGGTTATTGATACCGTCTCTTGTTTTGCCAGTTTGCAAATGCACATATCGGTATGGCATTCCGGTCTTTGAGTTAAACGCAGGCATTAAACGGTCGCCCAGGTCTTTGGCGAGAGCAAGAAATTTTTTATCTCCATCCATTTCGTATGCAGTTAATAAACCTGCCAGTAAACGTATGGTTATTTCAAAAACCTGCACATCATTATCAATATTAAAATTGAGTTTGGATAAGATGAGTTCTTTGGCTTCTTTAGCTTCAGTTGTTAAACCCAGTAAGGTAAATGTATCAAAAGCGTCAACTGGTGTCGTCAGCATTGATTGTTTATACCAGGTTTTTGAAGTTTTTGTAAGCGGCTTCAGGTCATCGGCGCCCCAGGCATAATCCTTATATCCTTTCCAGGCGTGCTGTGTAGCTTCTTTTACTTTATTGCACATTTCCTTTTTCATTTCGTCAGTGAAAGGGGCATCTTTTTGCGCAACTATTGAAACCGAAAAAAGAAGGCTGAAAGCAGTTAGGATAAACCTGTTTTTTCTCATTACATTTTAATTTAAGTACGATAAAGATAATGATATACGGGGCATAAAAAAGAGTCCGTTACCGGACTCTTCACTGAAAATATGTTAATTAAAAATTACCATCTTCCACCACCACCGCTATTGCGGTTGTTGCCATAACCGCCACGGTTTCCACCGCCGCCGTTGCTGCTTCTTTCTTCTCTTTCCTTAGCTACAGAAACAGACATTGCACGTCCTTCAACTTCTTTGTTGTTAAGGCCAAGCATTGCATCTTTTCCTTCATCTTCAGAAGGCATTTCAACAAAACCAAAACCACGTGATCTTCCGGTCTCTCTGTCTGTAATAACTTTAGCAGAAGAAACTTCGCCAAAAGCTGAAAAAAGTTCGCTTAACTCAGCATCGCTGGTGTTAAAGCTCAAATTTGAAACATAAATGTTCATAAAACTTAAAATTAAAATAAAATAAATAAAATACCTGTGCAGTAATGTAGAAAGCAGACTTAAAAGACGAGAAAACTGTTACGGGTAGGAAAACTACTAATAATTGAATCTATCTGTACTGTGTGCTCACAGCGTTAATGTACAATGCAAATGTAGACTTAGTTATTAAGAGTAACTAATAAATCTTTTATTGATGCAGGTTTCAGCCTATTTGATATAGAAAATCCTTCATCACAGGCTTATCACGCCAGGCGGTTTTGATGTTTGCCTGTGATGAAGGCATTAAATTATGTTCAGGAAGCTTTTTTGCCCATACCCATTATCATACCTACAACAGCGCCAACAATGGCACACATCACTGTGGTTGCGGCAACATCAGCAGCCATGGCTGTTTTACTAATCACATGTGTGGTTGCATACATCATACAGTCAACCCCAACAGAAACCAACGCACCAACTACACCGCCGGTAACAAGCCCGCCACCCATAGAACTTACATTGCCTTTTACAAAAATATAGGCCAGTAAAAATCCCATTGCCAGGTTACCGATAGCAAGGTAAAGAAACTGAATATCTTCCATCGCACGGTCAACACCTGTTGCTGTGCCTGGATGTTTTTGCATGAAACCAGTAAGAAGATTTCCATAGATCAGATACCCAAGACCGAAAAAAAGGATACCGCCAACGATTCCTCCTACGAGCAATTTTTTAATGTCCATAAGTTTAGTTTTAGGTTAAAAGAATAATAATGATTAAACAAAATAATCATTAACCCGGCCAAATGCAAGTGGCAATTTAGAAATGCACAATCTGCTGCATCAATTGTTAGTAAGTGCAGTGTAAAGTGAAACTAATTGTAATGTGACAGTTTATTTTTTTGAGAAAGATTTATCTATCTGCAGGCCGAAAAAGTAGCCGCCTATTGCACCCACAACTGCACCAGCAATCAGCCACAAAAGGCTTGCCCCTGCTGCAAAATAAGCGATACCTATACCCAGCAAACAAAAGAAAATACCGGCAACAAGCACGGCACTTTTAGTTTTTTGCGCTTTGGCTATATGAGTAGGAGGGTGAAAATCGTGGTGATGTTTTCTTTTTTTAGACTTTGCCATTGCTTTTTTTTGTTAAAGTACGATTTTTTCATGAAGCTTACATCTTCGTTAATAATTCCAGTTCTTTTGTATACTCATATTGCAGGTCTTCATGCATGGTGGCAATAGCTTTTGAAATTTTTTTAAGCTGATTCTGAAACATGTTTTTGATGACCGGATTTTTTTCGATGGGTATTCCGGAACTTTTAAGGGTGGTGCAAAAAAACAATATTAGTTTTACTTCTGCTTCGGCCGAGCCGGTATACCGGATATATTTACTGAGTGTGCGCAGGATTTTTCTCAGGCTTTTCTTTACAAAATAAAGGCTGGATGTATTGATCTCTTCAAACTGCTGCAACATGTCTGCTTTGATATTCTCAATGTATGACTGCTCATCAAAAGATTCAAACAACAGGTAAGTCAGTAGTTCTTTATTTTCTTTTTTAAATTTTGCCAAACGTATGCATAGCTCTGCCAACTGTTCGGCAGGTGTATTGGTCAATTCCAGTTTCAATTCATGAATGGTAGCTGCTTTCATGCGGCTAAAATAGGTAGATTTTAAGCAGGTACAAACTGTATGGCAATGATGCAAACAAAAAAACCTTCATTACTGAAGGCTTTTCATAGATTAGTCTCATGCTTGAATGAAAGGATAATCAGAAGAATACGGATTTTAAACGGGGGTTTTTCTTAATTAACAGTGTAAAGATGCAAAACCGGTTGCAGGATTTTTGTAGGACCGTTTATTGATATGGTGTAGTAGTTATTCTATAAATAACACAGGCTCCGAAGAATCCTTAATAATCAGGACAGTGATTTTACAACCTTGCCAATCATCGTACCATTATGATACACTTCCATGGTGTAATTGCCTTTGGTTAAAGTGCCGCCTTTTAGCGAAAATGCAAGCCGTTTGGCTTCGCCCCGTGAATATGAAAAGATGAACTTATAGGAATATATCTTTTTCCCTTCGGGTGTATTGAATGTACCGGAATCCCAACCGGAGCCTTTTAAAACTTTTCCATCGGGTTTAATAACAACAACCATCATTTCGGCATTGGTAAGCTGGCTGTTAAAATTCATCACGGTAAAAGTGCCGCTTAATTTATCGGCCTTTTCTGCTTGTGCTGTTTCGCTTTCATCAGTATTGGTTACAGCAGATAAACGCATATCTGATGCAGTAAATGCTGAATAAACCGGGTTGATCCTTTCGGGATTTGTAGTTTTTACTATTGAGCCAGGTGTAATATTTTTATCAGCAAACTTTTCTGATTTGCTTATCGTATTGAGTACATCATTCAACTTTATATTCTCATTATCCACTACCTGGTTTTTTTCTTTCAATCCTTCAACTTTGGTTTGCAATTCACCAATTTTTTGTTTGGCAACTGCAAAATTATTATTCACCGTCCTGTTTTTTAAGATCGTGGTAATCTCGGTTCTTAACCTGTAAAATTCGGCCAGTTTAATTTCAAGTTCATTCTGCAGCGAGTCAGAATGAGTAAGAGTAGAATTGAGTTGTATATCCAGGTCCTGCAGCGTTGCATCGTAAATTTTCTGCAACGAATCTCTTACTTTATTGGCAATTGCTGCAGAATCTGCTGCTGGCTGTATTGTATTGGTTTTTGCAGTTTCGCTTTTTGTGTAATAACTGTAACCCCATGTCCATATCAATACAAAGGAAACCAAAACCAGTAACAACGATACTAAGAGCAGTAACAAAGATTTAGTATCTCTCATGGGTAATAAAATGTGGGTGTTAAATTTTTTATTTAGCTACATGCTGATTAACATAGGCCGATATCCAGCCTACAGATCCGTTTTTAACCAGGTAGAATTTTTTACGTTCAACCACACCATCAAACTGCCGCATGATCTTTAATAACAAGCCTGCACCAGCCAGCAATGCCCGCTGATCAAAAACCTTGTTTACCTGTTTTACATCCTTACCCACTTTTTCAGCATCAATTGTATTCTCAGGCAAGGTTTTAACAATATAATAATCGGAGTATAGAGATGGATTCTTAGAAAGTTTTTCAGTGAACTCCAATACTTCGTCATAAGTTACTCCTACAACTGAATTGTCGTTTAATTCGGGTGCTATTAATGTGGCTACAGCCCAGGCAATACCTCCACTGAAAGCAATATTATCGCTTTTGGGAAATGCGCCGCTGGCATTTACTGCATATACAATTTCATTATTCTCTGCCCCGGCAAGCACACGACTTAACTGGCTGTTGAAATTTTCAAGGCCTTTATCATCGCCCAGCATTTTTTCAGCTGCATTGAAAGTGCTTTTTGTTCCCCAGGTAAGTTGAAAAAGCCTGAAATCTTTTGTAGT
>JAOAUI010000006.1 GCA_030157685.1 Ferruginibacter sp.
TTGGGCTTAATTTGCCGCACGTTAAAAACAAACTGATGGAGAGGATTTACAAAGGTATTTTTATTATTGCAACGCTTATTTTCAGCAGCCAGTTTGTTTGGGCCCAGGAACCTGTTTCTGTTAATCCGGAACTGGAAGGAATATTCACCTCTAAAGTACCTAAAGAATACACCATTGCAGGTATTACCGTAATCGGTTCAAAAGCATTTGATGCAAATCTTATCATTTCCATTTCGGGCATGGCTGTAGGCGATAAAGTAACTATACCAGGCACTGATGTTTTTGGAAAAGCAATTTCAAAACTCTGGCGCCAAAGCCTTATTGCTGATATAGAAATTTCACTTACCAGGTTAGAAGGAAGAGATTTATATGTACAGTTTGAAATAACTGAAAGGCCCCGTTTGGCCTCTTTTAAATTTGAAGGCATTAAAAAAAGCGAAAGAGATGACCTGGAACCTAAAATGGGACTGGTAAAAGAAAGGGTGGTAACAGAGAATATGAAATTAAGTGCGGTGGAAGCCATCCGTAAATTTTATTTTGATAAAGGCTACCGTAATGTAGATATTCAGTTAAAGGAAGAAAATGCACCTGGTTTAAATAATGCGGTATCTATAATATTTTACATTAAGAAAGGAAGCAAAGTAAAAGTGAACTCAATTAATTTCAGCGGTAACAGCGATGTAGCTGCAAAGAATTTAAAAAAGAGTATGAAGAGTACAAAAGAGATGAACCGCATTACCCTGTTTCCGGTTGTTGTAAAAAATCCATTTGGAGATACTGCTGCTAAACGCCAGACTTTTAATGAGTACATCAATGATGTAGGCTTTATGACAGTTACAAAAACAAGGGATTATATTGATCCATACTTCCGCATCAGGGGCTTTAGTGGCGCTAAATTCAATGAAATAAAATACATAGAAGATAAAGAGAGTATTTTAAATTATTACAATTCCAGGGGTTACAGAAATGCGGTAATACTTAAAGACACTGCCATCCTGGATGAAAGAAACAATATCAACCTCTTTGTAAAAGTGAGCGAAGGAAACCAGTTTCATTTTGGCAATATGGTTTGGCGTGGAAATACCAAGTACAGCGATTCTATATTGAATGTATTACTTGGTATTAGAAAAGGCGATGTTTATAATCTTGAAATATTAAACAAACGCCTGGGTAAACAATTATCTGCCGACGGTGCAGATATTGGAAGTTTGTATATGGATGATGGTTATCTTTTCTTCCAGGTAGATCCGGTAGAAACAGCTGTATATAACGATACCATTGATTTTGAACTGCGTGTGCGTGAAGGACCGCAGGCGGTTTACGGTAACATTACCATATCCGGAAACAAAAAAACAAAAGACTACGTAATACGCAGAGAATTAAGAACCGTACCCGGCGAAAAATTCAGCCGTTCAGATATTATACGTACCCAGCGTGAACTGGGCCAGCTTGGATTTATTGATGCAGAAAAAATTAACCCGCAGGTGGTACCCAATGCCGAAAACGGAACCGTGGATATTAACTGGGGAATTGAAGAAAAATCAGGCGATCAGCTGGAACTCTCTGCAGGTTTTGGTGGTGGAATAGGTTTAACAGGTACATTGGGGGTTTCTTTCAATAATTTTTCTATAAAGAATATCACCAAGCGTTCAACATGGGATCCGCTTCCATCAGGCGATGGACAAAAACTAAGCGCCAGGATACAATCAAACGGTAAAGCTTTCCGCTCTTATAATTTCTCGTTTACCGAACCCTGGCTGGGAGGTAAAAAACGTAATTCATTCACCATTGGGTATTCCAATACCAAGTATGCAAATGCATATGATCAGTTTGGAAGTTACTGCCGAAAATGTGGCGATACCTCGTATGTAAAAACAGCAAGTTTTAATTTATCATTGGGTAAGCAGTTAAAGTGGCCCGATGATTTCTTTAATTTAATTTACTCATTGAATGTACAGCGGTATAAATTGAAAAATTACAACCTGTTTGGTACTACAGATGAATTAAGAAATGTAACTTCTACCAACATCAGTCTGAAAATTGCGTTGGTTCGTAATTCTGCCGGTCCCAATCCTATATTCCCAACATCTGGATCTAACTTTTTGTTAAGCGGTCAGTTTACGCTTCCCTATTCTTTGCTGGGCTTAAGTTCCAGTAAAACCAATAGCTATCAACTACCCGAGTTTCATAAATGGCGCATGAATGCTGAATGGTTTGTACCTATAGGAACAGCAAGAGGAACAGAAAAAAACAAACAGTTTATTTTAAAGATTGCTGCCAAGTACGGCTTCATTGGCAGGTATAATAAAAAGCTGGATATTTCTCCATTTGAACGTTTTCAGGTGGGTGATGCAGGCTTAAGTAATAATTTTGCCCTTTTGGGGTATGATATTATTGCACATCGGGGATACCCTGTGTATGACAAATCAAATCCAAGAATAAATCCTGATGGAATTACCCCATCGCAGTTCTTTACCATCTTTAATAAATACACCATGGAGCTCCGTTATCCTTTCAGCACCAGTGCCGGAAGTACTATTTACGGATTGGCATTTTTTGAAGCGGCGAATGGCTGGTACGAGTTTAAAGATTATAATCCATTCAAATTGCGCAGATCGGCTGGTGTAGGCTTACGTTTCTTCCTGCCAATGTTTGGTTTGCTTGGGTTTGATTATGGTATTGGATTTGACAGGTATAATAATTCAAGCGGGTTAAAAGGTGCAGCTAAGTTTACATTTATGTTAGGTCAGGAGCCTGAGTAAAAATCGTTAATCCCCGTCCGTACGGTTCAGCCGGGCGGGCGTTAATTTGTTTATTAGTTAATTTGTAAAAAGATTATAAAATGAAAAAACTCTTAATTCTTGCTACCTGTTTCTTGCTGCTTGCTGCTGTTTCAAATGCACAGCGTTATGCGGTTATTGATTCTAAATACATTTTAGATAAACTGCCCGAATATAAAGAAGCTCAAAAACTGCTTGATCAGTTTAGTGAACAATGGCAGCAGGAAATTGACCAGAAACAGACCCTGGTAGATAAAATGTTTAAGGATTATGATGCCGAGCAGGTGATGCTGAGCGATGTGCTTAAAAAGAAAAGAGAGGATGAATTATACAACAAGGAAAAGGAACTGCGTGACCTGCAGAAAAAACGTTTTGGTTTTGAAGGAGACTTGTTTAAGAAAAGGCAGGAACTTATAAAACCAATTCAGGACAGGGTTTATAACGCAGTACAGAAACTGGCAGTTGAAAAACAATATGACTTTATATTAGATAAAAGTGAAGGAATTACTGTTATCTTTGCCGACCCAAAATTGGATAAGAGCGCAGATATCATCCGAAACCTGGGTGTTAAATAATACTTAATAGCACAGTTTGGTGCAACTTTTGAATAAATAAACAATCTTATAAACACTAAATCAATAAACTTTAAAACAACAATGAAAAAATTATTATTAGGAGCTGTGATGGCGTTAGGAATGATGAGTGCCTCAGCACAGGTAAAGATCGGTTACATCAATACAGATGAACTGATGAGCATTATGCCTGAAGCGGCAAAAATAAATTCAGATTTGAACGAATACCAGACAACTTTGCAACAACAGGGTTTAACCTTACAGAAAGAAGCAGAAGCAAAAAGAGACCAGTATTTTAAAGATTCAGCTACTTTTTCAAACAGTAAGAAAGAAATCGTTCGGGATGAACTGGTGAAACTGTACGCCCGTTTACAAAATTACGATCAGGAAATACAGGAAAAAGCACAAAAATACGCACAGGACAAAATTGCACCATTAAAAATTAAAGCATTGGATGCCATTAAGGCTGTAGCCAAAGAAAGAGGCTATACTTATGTTATAGATGAATCAAGCAGTTCATTGTTGGTAATGCCTCCCGGCGATGACCTTTTACCTGCGGTAAAGACTAAACTGGGAATTAAAGACCCGCCACCTGCGCCAGCTGGTACCAAACCTGCCGGCAACTAATATTTATTTAGGTAAATTATATAAAAGCCTTCCCGATATTTATCGGGAAGGCTTTGTTATTTTTGATGTATGAAGCAACAGCCCATTGGCATATTTGATAGTGGTTATGGCGGCCTTGCGGTTTTAAAAGAAATAACCGCTGCACTGCCACAATACGATTATTTGTACCTGGGCGATAATGCCCGCTCGCCCTATGGCACCCGCAGCTTTGAAACAGTTTATGAATACACGTTGGAATGTGTAAAATGGCTTTTTAACCAGGGTTGCCCGTTGGTGATACTGGCCTGTAACACCGCCTCTGCAAAAGCTTTGCGCTCTATTCAGCAAAACGACCTGCAAAAAATTGATGCTTCAAAAAGGGTTTTGGGCGTTATCAGGCCCACTACCGAAATTATTGGCCAATATACCAAAACAGGCAATGTGGGTATACTGGCTACCAATGGAACCGTAATTTCAAACTCGTATCCCATTGAGATAGAGAAATTTTATCCCGATCTTAAAGTTTTTCAGGAAGCCTGCCCCATGTGGGTACCATTGGTGGAGAATAATGAGTATAACAGCCCTGGTGCCGATTATTTTATTCAGAAGAATATTGATAATCTGCTGCAGCAATCGGACAGTATTGATACCATTTTACTGGCCTGTACGCACTATCCTTTGCTGATGGACAAGATAAAAAAAGCCATACCGGCAAGTGTTACCGTTTTATCGCAGGGCCAAATTGTGGCTGCCAGCCTGGGTGAATACTTATGGAAGCACACCGAAATGGAAGAAAAATGTACCAAAAACGGCCAAATCGCATTTTTTACAACCGATTCTACTGAAGACTTTGATAAACATGCTGCTATTTTCTACGGTAAACCTGTACAATCAACACACGTAAGCCTGTAAGAACCAAAAAATCTAAAATCTACTCCCGATAATTATCGGGATAAAATCCAAATTTTTTCCCTACTTTTGCCGTCCTTTCACAAACAGCAGGGATGGTGCCTTGTTGAGTGTAACAAAAATGAATCAGGAATTTTATTTGTAAAGGAAAAAACTTAAACAATGCCAGGTAAAAAAAGAACGTATCAACCGCACAAGCGCCGCAGAAAATCTGTTCACGGATTTCGCCAGCGTATGCAAACCGCAAATGGCCGCAAGGTATTAGCTAGCCGCAGGAAAAAAGGACGTCACAGTCTTACAGTTTCCAGCGAACACGGTGATAAAAAATAAGATCGCCTGATTTCCAGACCGGAATAAAGGTTAAAATAAATTCAGTCCCCCGATTTGTCGGGGGACTTTTTTACTTGTACTATTTAGTAATTTTAAAGAATTGGAACCAACGCAACGATATACTTTTAAAAAAGACGAGAAGCTGAAGAGCCGAAAAACAATTGAGCAGTTGTTTAAGGAAGGAAAGTCTTTTTCCAATTTTCCATTCAGGGTATTGTGGAAGTTTACGGAAGATGCAAAAGCTCCCATACAAACCGGTTTTGCAGTAAGCAGTAAACATTTTAAAAAAGCAGTTGACAGGAACCGTATCAAACGTTTGATGAGAGAGGCATACCGCCTGCAAAAAAATGAATTGCAAAGCCTGTTAACACAAAAGCAGCTGGCGGTATTTATTATTTATGTTGGAAATGAATTACCGGATTACGATTTCATTTTTGAAAAAACGGATCATGTTTTAACGAGGCTTATTAAAATTACAAATGAAAACCTTTCTGCAAATACTTAGTTTCCCTTTCATTGCTTTAATTAAGCTGTACCAATGGATCATTTCGCCTTGGCTGGGCCCCAAGTGCCGCTATACACCCACCTGCTCGCAATACGGCATTGAGGCTTTAAAGAAATACGGACCAATAAAAGGAATCTGGCTTACCGCAAAACGTGTAAGCAAATGCCATCCGTGGGGTGGGCATGGGTATGATCCGGTGCCGTAAAGATGGCCCCAATGCCTGGATTCCTATAGAGGTAATTCGGACCATCTATCTTGGGTGCAGTAAAAGAGTTTTTTTATATTGCACAAAAAAAATGACATGACTAAGAAAAGACTTTTTTCTTTTGTTCTGGGATTCCTGATCCTTTTTGTTGTTTATCACTTTCCTGAATTTTTTTCTGCCTTCTGGATAATGGCAACTTTTAAGATAGGCTTTCTGATAGTTGCATTTATTTTAGCCATACTCCAGGGTCGGAAGGGGCTTGGTGGTTATGGACTTGGCTTTGGCCCAAAATGGGGTTCTGATTTAATAAAGGGGCTTTTAACGGGATTACTATTTTTTGGATTATCTGTTTTTGTTTCCATAACACTGGGGTATGAACAAATTGCTGAGATCAGTTCTTTTAAAGCCGTAATATTTCAGCTGCCAATAATTTTGTTGATGACAGCTATTCCTTCTATTGCTGAGGATATATTGACAAGAGGCTACCTATATGGACATCTAAAGTCCTTGAAACCGGTAATATGGATATTGTTATCATCATTTGTGTATGTTCTAAACCATATCTGGCGGTTGGATGATGGACCAGCTGTGCTGATTTATCTTTTTATATTGGGAGTTGTCTTAGCCTCTTCAGTTTGGGTTACAAAATCCCTATGGTTAGCTTTTGGCATTCATTGGGGAGCCAATATTGCATTTGAATCTACCAACTCAGTTTTTCAGACAAAAGCATTAGTAGAACATAATGGCCCTACATGGATATTAGCAGCAACCTGGGCTTTGCTTTTTATAATAATAGCATTCTTCTGTTTTCCTAAGAATTTTAATAAACTGACATAATAGGTGTGTACAGAAAAGGGCTACAAAAAATTGCAATCACTGATTTGTATATGGAATAAAAAAAGCTGTAACCATTTAAGATTACAGCCTTGAATTAAAATTGCTGAATAAAATTACAAAAGTACAAGAGTGCGACGCCACCGAAGTTCAATCAAAGAGAAGAAGCTGGGTTCATAAAAAGAACAAAACATAATCTTCTCCTTACCCCTTCAGGGGATGGGGGTTAAAACCTTTCCGCCACTTTACTCCAGTTAACCACATTCCAGAATGCAGCTAAATAATCGGCCCTGCGGTTTTGATAATGGAGGTAATAAGCATGCTCCCAAACATCGCAACCCAAAAGCGGTGTGCCTTTTACATCGGCAACATCCATCAACGGGTTATCCTGGTTTGGTGTGGAAGAAACTTCAAGCTTACCGTCTTTTACGATCAGCCATGCCCAGCCGCTTCCAAATCTTGTCATACCGGCGGCTGCAAATTTTTCTTTAAATGCATCAAAAGAACCAAATGCTGCATTGATCGCATCGGCCAGTTTGCCGGTAGGAGCGCCACCTGCATTGGGTGCAAGGCTTTCCCAAAAGAAACTGTGGTTCCAATGTCCGCCGCCGTTGTTACGCACAGCCGGGCTGATAGAGCCTGCAGCTGCAACCAGTTCTTCAATGGTTTTATGCTCATTGTCGGTTCCGGCAATGGCTTTGTTTAAATTATCTACATAAGCCTGGTGGTGTTTACCATGGTGTATTTGCATGGTTAAAGTGTCGATATGTGGCTCCAATGCATCGTGGGCATATGGTAAAGCCGGTAGTGTAAATGCCATAATGTTTCCGTTTTATTTTTAAGAGATTATTGTGAATGATGGACTGCAAATTTACGTTATCTGGTTGCTTATCGTGTTTAAAATGAAAAAAATCATATTGTTATTTTTTACGTTTTTGGGAATTTGTTGCTGCCTGGCACAGCCGGCAAAAACAACAGACACTATTAATGGAAAGAAAGACGCAGTTTCAAATACCCCGCCGTTTAAAACAGATAGCCTTGTTGCAAAGGGAAAACCGCTTTTACGCTTATATCCTAATCCGGCTAAAAATAAGGCTGAAATTGAAATTAAAGGGTTTGATGCCGGGTATGTAATAATTCAGCTGATGAACAATGCTGGTAAACTGATCAGGGAAGAGAGGCGGTTGGTACTTACCGGTAATGAGATCATTATATTTATGTTCTCAGAAAATCCTGGCCTTTATTTTTTATTCATTAAACAGGGTAAAATAATTAAGAAGGCCAGGCTGGTAATTCAATGATCAGCGGCGGGCTTTAAAAAAATCCTTCATCAAATTGGCACATTCATCTTTTAAAATACCACCAACCAATTGTGTTTTTGGATGAAAAGGATTGGAACTTCCACAGCATTTTCTGTAACTATTCTTCTCATCATCGGCGCCATAAACAATTTTACCAATCTTACTCCAGTAAAGTGCGCCGCTGCACATGAGGCAGGGTTCTACGGTAACATACAAAGTTGCTTCGGGTAAATATTTACTGCTTAAAAAATCAAAGGCAGATGTTAATGCCAGTATCTCGGCATGGGCTGTGCTGTCGTTAAGCAACTCAACCTGGTTATGGGCACGGGCAATGATGCGGTTGTTCATAACAATGATGGCACCTACAGGCACTTCTTCCTTATTAAATGCTTTTTGAGCTTCTGCAAGCGCCAGCTGCATATATTGTTCGTCCGTCATACTATTCAATTTACTACCTTTCAGCAAATTTATGTGTAATGGATAACTTA
>JAOAUI010000007.1 GCA_030157685.1 Ferruginibacter sp.
CAATACCACTGATGGTTTTACGTAAAGTTCCAACATCAACAAAAGCTTCGTCAATATCGCGGCAAATATCAGTACCAACCTCTACCACAGCCTGGTGCATTTCGGCTTTTACCTTGTCTTTAATAACTTTTTGGCCTTCGTGTACAATTTTCTGGTCATGGCTTTTAAGTTCCCGTGTTTCCGGATCAATCACCATGTATTCTTCTTCAATACCCAGTGTAAATTGTTTGTAAGATAGGTTTGCCATATTTAATTGAATAAAAATTTACAGTTTAAAAATTTCATTTGTGGGAATCCGAAGCCCTTTTAAAACAGTTGATTTAATATTTTCGTTGGCTTCATAAATAACCGGCTTGCCATATTCTTCTTTTTCATTTAAAAGAAAAACATGAATCTGTTTAAACTCCGGGTAAACTACCCAGTATTCTTCCACACCATTTTCTTCATACAGGTCAAACTTATATTTAGTTTCGGTTCTTGTATTACCCGGACTTAATATTTCGACAACAAATTCGGGAGCACCGTCAACACAACGTTCATCATTCAGTTTTTCTTCATCACAAACCACAATAATATCGGGCTGTACAACAGTGGTTATTTCATCATCCCTTAATTTTTTTTTACGGAAAGGTTTGCCTTTAAGCCTTACATCAATAGGCGCATGAAACATTTTACATTTTTTACCTTTCAGAAAGATTGATATTTCGGTTTCTATATTTACTGAAATCCTCTGATGGAAAGAAGTTGGAGCCGGGCTCATCTTAAATATCCTGCCCCTGATCAGTTCAATCCGTTCTTTAAAATTCCAGGTTAAATAATCGGCATAGGTAAAGCCTATGGGGCTTTCCGGTTCTTCTACCAGTGTTTCTGTAAAATCTTCGTTTTGTATGGTTAAATATTTTTTCAACCTTTATTTATACAGTTTCTTTTTTGCTGCACTGTTTTTAATATAGTCGCCCCAGGTTAAATTATCTGCATTGTCTTTGTGTTCCATGGCTTTTTCAATGGCATAAGTTGCGGCTGTTTCTACCACCCAGTCAAAATTTTCCTGTCCCACGCTGCTTACTTCTGCATCGGGTGCAGGGTTGCAGAAATCAATGGCATAAGGCACACCGTCACGTAAAGCCAATTCCACGGTGTTAAAATCATAACCCAGGTAATGGCAGATACGCAAAACAATATCTTCCATCAATTTATATCTTTCAGGAGATGGGCTGAAATCGGCTACATAGCGCAGGTGGTGTGGGTTACGGGGTTCGTAAGGCATGATGCGTACATATTTGCCGCCAATGCAGTAGCAACGGTAATACTCATCAAACTTAATTTCTTCCTGCAGCATCATTACCAGCTGTTCGGTTTCTGCATGTTTTTCAAAAAACTCTTCCATGCTGTTTAGCTGGTAAACACTTTTCCATCCACCGCCCGAAAAAGGCTTCATGTAAGCCGGGAAACCGATATAATTAAAAATGCCTTCCCAATCCATAGGGTAAGCCAGGTTACTGAAAGATTCTTCGCTCGTATCAGTTGGCAGATCCCTGGAAGGTAAAATAACCGTTTTAGGAACCGGCACATCAATCTTTGTGGCCAGGCAGTTATTAAAGAATTTTTCATCGGCACTCCACCAGAATGGGTTGTTAATTACTGTAGTGCCGCACAATGCGGCATTCTTTAAATATGCCCTGTAGAAGGGAACATCCTGCGAAATACGGTCAAAAATAACGGCATAGCCCGATGGTTCTCCCTGCATTACTTTGTCAATACGCACAGGTTCGGCAATGATACCGTCAATATTTTTACTGTTTACCCTTTCGATAAATGCTTCCGGAAAGCTTCTTTCCTTGCCAAATAATACGCCTATTTTCTTCATAATGCAGTTTTAGTAGTTTTTAAATTTGTTTTAGCAGCCAAAATTTTATGTAATTCAAATATATTTTGTAACAACCAATAAAACAAATTATGTTTCACCCCGGGTGCTGTAATAATTTTTGTTGGGTAAATTCATTTTTCGTGCAGGGCGAAACAATAAATTAGCCGGTATTTTCTTATTTTTGAGTATATGTCAGAATATAAGACAGCCAATATCTCAGTTGAGCATCATATTATTTCTTCGGAGTTTTTGAAACGTGAAGTGATCATTGATTTTTATTATCCTCCCAAAACTACCAACCCTTCAAACCTCAGCCTTTTATTAGTTAACGATGGACAGGACCTGGTTACCATGAAGTTTGAAGATATACTGGATGAATTGTACGAAGCAAAGTCAATCAGCAATCTTTTTTGTGTAGGTATACATTGCAGCAAAGACCGGAAAAATGAATACGGAACTGCAAAATACCTCGATTATAAAGGGCGTGGGGCAAAAGCTGCTTTGTACAACAGGTTTATTCTGGGAGAGCTGATGCCTTTTATCCGTAAAACATTATTTATTTATTCGTTTAAAGAAAAATGCTTTGCCGGTTTTTCGCTTGGCGGATTGTGTGCGCTGGATATGGTTTGGAACCATCCACTTGAATTCAGTAAGGTTGGTGTTTTCAGCGGTTCTTTGTGGTGGCGTGATAAAGATCAGGATGATGAAGATTTTGATGAAGATGTTAACCGCATCATGCATCGCCAGATCAAAGAAGAAAAAAATACCTATCCCTGGCTTAAATTCTTTTTTGAAGTGGGAACACTGGATGAAACTGCCGACCGCAATAATAATGGCGTAATTGATTCAATAGATGATACACTGGGCCTGATTGATATACTGGTTGATAAAGGTTACAATGAGCATGAACATATCAGGTTTTTGCAGTTAAAGGAGGGCCGCCATGATGTACCTACCTGGGCCAAAGCATTTCCTGATTTTTTAAAATGGGGATGGGGGAAGGAATCTTGAGTCGTGAGTTGTGAGTCGTGAGTCGTGAGTTGTGAGTAAGGAGGAAGGATATGGGGAGTTAGCAGTGGGCAGTTGGCAATGGGCAACAGGCATAAAAAAAATCCCGGTCAATTGACCGGGATTTTTTTTATGGTAAGAATTGCCTTGGGCAAATTCTATTTTACTTAAAGTTGAATCTTATACCAACCTGGCTAACCCATCTGTTTGCATAGCCCGGTGTAGCCGAGTTATTAAAGTTGTATGGAGTAGTGATGGTTGGGTTAAAACGATACTGAGGTGTAAGGTTATTTGCAGCAACATATCCGGCAAAATTGATTAAACCAAACTGATCGTTACCTGCAAAATATTGTTTACCCCAATCTCTGTTTAATAAATTGGTGAAATTGTAAACATCCCATGTAAGTTGTAACTGGTAGGTTTGTTTACCCAGCTTAAGTGTAAAATCCTGTGTAAGTCTTAAATCCAGGTTATGCGTAAAAGGAAGCCTTGCTCCGTTTCTGTCGGCAAATTTGCCCCTGTTCTTGCTCAGGTATTTATCTTTTGTGATATAAGCTTCCAAAGCATCTTTTTGTTGCTGTGGAGTGTAAGTTGTTGTACCTACAGTATTGCTCAGGAATGTTTGAGCCTGCAACTCTGCAGCAGTTGGAATGTATATCATATCATTTCCTCCTGCAGTTCCGTCATCACGTGTCATGCTTTGTGTTCCGTATGTGTAACTTAACGGAGAGCCGCTTTGGCCTATGTAAGTTAAAGCTATGGTAGTAGCCAGTTTACCTTTCAGGTAAGTAAATTTCTTGCTGAGCGTACTTAAAATACGGTGAGCCTGGTCAAAATCAGAAGAACTTAATCCTAATGTATTTCTACCGTTAACAGACTCAATAAAGCGCCACTGGCTTAAGTTTACCGAGCTGGTTCCTTCATTACCAACCATTGAATTTCCGAATGCATAAGAAGCACTGAAATTAATGCCTTTTACACTTCTTTTGTCAATACCCACATTCAGGTTGTAAGCAAAGCCCTTTCTGTGGCTTGAATTGTTTGAAACGAGAATTGCATTATCGTAAGGGTTGGTACCTGTACCATTATTTGAAATAGGAACCAGATTGGTTGTATTTCCGGTTACACCATAAACGGTACGTGGCCCGGCACCTAATGATACTCCGATTGGAGGCAGTATATTGATATTTGTATAGTATACTTCATTCAGGTTCTTGCTAACCAATACCTCAAAAGTGCTGCTCCATCCATTGCCCAGGTTCTTATCAAATGCAAGGGAAGCTCTTGCCAGTTTTGGCATTTTAAATTCTTTCGATATCAGGTTCAAAGGGCCTTTTGTAAAGCCTTGTCCAACCTGGGCTGCTGTCCACACACTTCCTGCAATATCAGCCGGATTCCATCTGAAACGGATGGTATTTAATGAAGTGGCAGAAGCAGAGTATCCGCCAACATAATATCCGTTATTGTTGTAAGTTCCACCTGGCCATACCAACGGCATACGGCCGGTAAATAAACCAAAACCACCACGAATGGTAACTGCCTGTTCAGGTATTTTGTATGTAAATCCAATTCTTGGTGAAATGGATATAGGGAATTTTGGTTTTTGGCCAGAACGGGCACCTTTTAAATCGTAGTATTTGGCATATTGTACAAGAGCACTGTCATTGGTAAAGGCATCGGTATAAGGTTGAGTTGGGAAACTCCACTTATCGGCCCTTACACCCAGGTTTAAAGTAAGATTATTTCCTAACTTAATTTCATCTGCTATGTAAAAAGCCAGTTTTTGTGCTTCAAACTTTGCGCCGGCTCCAGTACCATCATTCAGGCTCTTATCTGTATTTGGGAAACCCAGGTTATACGAGTTGGCATTTGCGTTGTTTGCCAAAAACTTTTGAACACCGGTAGCACCACCGGTAGTAGTACCGTAATTGTAATTACCATAGCTGTTCTGAATAAAAACATTAAATACTTTAAAACGCTCATAATCCACACCCAATGATACAGAGTGGTTTTTGATGTTGATTCTGAGGTTATCTACAATACTCAAATTCTTTTGAGTAAGCAGGTTTTGGGTAGAACTGTTGTCGCTACCAAAATTAATAGTACCACTTCCGTCATTTAAAGAAACACGGGGGAAGGGATCGCCAACAATACTTCTGTCATCCAGTACATCTGAATAAGTAGCCAGTAATCTGTTGCTTATATTTTTCCTTAATGTGCTTTTTAATTCAAAAGCAAAGGCAGTTGTGCGGCTTGGGAATTTAACACCTCCATTTACAAAATTGATGGAAGTTGCTGAACTTATTGTAGTTGAATTGGAAGTAGCTTTGTTGTAACGGCCACTTAATGTAAGCCTGTGTTTGCTGCTGATATTCCAGTCAATTTTTGCAGCAAGCCTGTCCACATCCAGTTTTCTGGCCGTATTCAGCCATTCGCCCATATCATATTTGTAATTTGTTTGTACAAATGATCTGATTGCCTCTATACCGGCAACTGTATTGGTATTGCCACGATAAGTAGCAAAATCATAAGGCTGAGGGGTTTCATCACGCTGCTGCTCAGCACTCAGGAAGTAAAATAATTTATTTTTAATGATAGGCCCTCCAACGCGGAAACCATAAGTTTGATTTTTGAAGGAAGGAAAACGCTGGGCTGTGTCTTTACGCTGAGCCGGATTTTTGCCTGCCAGTTTTTCGTTGCGGAACAAATAGTAAACAGAACCCTCAATTTTATTGGTACCCGATTTTGTTACGGCGTTTATTCCACCACCGGTGAAATTACCAATAGAAGCATCATAAGGCGAAATAAAAATCTGGAACTGATCAATCGCATCAATGGAAATAGGGGTAGCGCCTGTTTGTCCGCCATTTACGCCCGAAGCTGCCAAACCAAAAACGTCATTGTTGATGGCACCGTCAATATAAAAAGAATTATACCTGTTATTCTGGCCGGCAATGGCAACTGCACCTTCAGATCCATTTAATGTTTTGGCAAAAGGTGTAACTTTTATGTAGTCAGAAATATTTCTGCCAACAGCTGTAGTTGCTTCTATCTTGTCTCTTCCGATTGATGAAGAAGTACCGCCTTTGGCATCTAAATTAATCCTGCTTCTTGCTGCTACGGTAACTTCTGTAATTGTTACAGCGGCAAGGTTCATGATGAAATCATAACGGAAAACCTCTCCAAGAGACAGGTAAACATCCTCTTTCGACTCTTTAGTGTAATTCACATAGGTAACCTCAATTTTATAAGGCCCTCCATTATTCATATTAGTGATATCAAACCTGCCATTAGCCCTGCTCTGTACATTGTAAACTGTACCGGTAGGCATGTGGGTGGCTGTAATGGTAGCTCCTGTTAATGCTTCATTAGAAGCATTTTTAATTGTACCGGACATACCACTTGTTGTTATCTGTGCATTTACAGTGAATTGAAATGCAAGGGCAGATAATAAAGTGAATAGAATTTTTTTCATTCTCATAATAGTTTGTTTTACGCTGGCAAAGAAACTAAATAAAAGCCGAATTCTGTTAACTTTTATTAACAAATTATAAGGAATTGCCAAGTTCTGTTTTAAGCCGGTTGGGCCTTAAAATCACTTAACCAAAAAATAACTTCAAATCCGGCTTCAAATACGCTTTATACCATTGTCAGAGCTGAAAATTTAATTACTGAAAAAACTTATTTTCAATCTTTTAAACCGAATTTGGCCCGGATGAAAATTGATATGGCAAAAAAGATAAATGTTGTGAAATAGTTGGTGCAGAAAAGGGTGTTTTTGAGGGGCAACTGAAACATTAAAAAAGCCGTTTAAAGGGGTAAATTAAAGTTTTACCAAAACTGAAAGAACAGGCGATTTAATTCTCGTTAACTTTGCGCCCTAAATTAATAATATGCTGGATAGTATTGAAAGTGCCATTGAAGATATAAAAAAAGGAAAACTTATTATAGTTGTAGATGATGAAGACCGTGAAAATGAGGGAGATTTTATAACCGCTGCCGAAAATGCAACTCCCGAAGTAATCAATTTTATGAGTAAGTATGGAAGGGGTTTGATATGCGCCGCTATTACAGAAGAACGCTGCCAGGAACTTGATCTGCAGCCGATGGTGGCCGATAATACATCGCTGCATGAAACTGCTTTTACAGTAAGTATTGATTTGCTGGGAAATGGCTGTACAACGGGTATTTCGGCGCAGGACCGTTCTAAAACTGTAAAGGCCCTGGTTAATCCAGATGCAAAACCCGAAGACCTTGGAAGGCCTGGCCATATTTTTCCATTGAAGGCAAAAAAAGGTGGTGTATTGCGCCGTTCAGGCCATACCGAAGCTACCATTGATATGAGCCGGCTGGCTGGTTTTGAACCTGCAGGAGTACTGGTTGAGATTATGAATGAAGATGGCAGCATGGCCCGTTTACCACAATTAAAGGAGATTGCAAAAAAGTTTGATTTAAAATTGATTTCTATCAAAGATTTAATTGAGTACAGACTGCAGCATGAAACCCTGATTAAGGAAGAAGTACGGGTTAACATGCCTACCAAATACGGCAGTTTTGAGCTGATTGCTTTTGAACAGGTAAATACCGGCGAAATTCACCTGGCGCTTAAAAAAGGCGAATGGCAAAAAGACGAACCGGTTTTGGTAAGGGTACACAGCAGTTGCATGACTGGTGATATACTTGGCTCGTTGCGTTGCGATTGCGGCGATCAGTTGCACCATGCTTTAAAAATGGTAGAGCAGGCTGGTAAGGGGTTGGTACTTTATATGAACCAGGAGGGCCGTGGAATAGGATTGTTAAATAAACTGAAAGCTTATAAACTGCAGGAACAGGGGCTTGATACTGTGGAAGCCAACCTTGAACTGGGCTTTGATATGGATGGCCGTGATTATGGAGTTGGCGCCCAGATACTACGCCACCTGGGTGTAAGTAAAATGAAACTGATGAGCAATAACCCCCGTAAACGTGCAGGCCTGCTGGGCTATGGTTTAGAAGTTGTTGAAAATGTTCAGATAGAAATTGCTTCTAACCCACACAACGAAAAATACCTGCAAACAAAAAAAGATAAGATGGGGCATGAGATAATGAATGGGAGAGGTTAGACGTGAGACGTGAATCGTGAATCGTGAGTAGTGAGTAGAGTTCCCATAGCTGAATACTGCCTGCATTTTATTCACGTCTGACGACTGACGTCTCACGTTGTTATCCCTTTTGTTTTGCTTCTTTTCTTAATTGCCTTTTCTTTTTTTTCTCTTCGCTGGGTGCAAAAATATCTGATATCCTGTCAAAATCTTTGCGGTAAGATAATTTAATACCCGAACGGTTTCTTTGGCCCTGGGTAAGATCAACACTGGTGCGGTTAAAGCCAATTACTTTTAACGAGCCATCATTATTCAGCGACCATTCTATATTAATATCGGGCGTTAGCAATCCCTTTTTATTCAACTGGGCGTAAGGATTATTATAATCGAGTGTACCGCCAATTAATACTACCAGCCTGCTGCTTAATACCAGTTTTAAACCGGCGCTTAAATTAGCCTGTAAGAGTGCAGCTTTACTTTGCAGGTCGAAGCTGGAACTGATGTCGAAATAAGTGGAAACAACCCCATTGGTGGCTTTCTCCAGTTCTTTATTAAAAAGAC
>JAOAUI010000008.1 GCA_030157685.1 Ferruginibacter sp.
TTCTGTATCGGAAAGTGATAAAACTTCATGAGAAATGTAATTAAATATATTTCAGTATCAGGGAGTATAATAGCAGGACTACTTTGCTTTACAATTGCTATCAGCGCAGGTAAAAAAACAAATCCCGGTCAGCCCGAAACAGGTATAATTTTAAACGACTCTGTAAAGAATATTCTTTTTATTGGTAACAGTCTTACTTATTATAACGATTTACCCAATCTTGTAACCAGGATTGGGAGAGATAGTGGGGTAGAGATCAAAACTGAAATGATCGCTTATGCAAATTATGCTCTTGAAGATCATTGGAACGATGGCAGGATTCAACAACTTATTGCCACAAAAAAATATGATTTTGTAGTAGTACAACAAGGCCCTTCTTCCCAGCCCGATGGCCGGGCAATGTTGTTGAATGATGGAGCAAGAATTAAAGCTTTATGTGTAACACATAATACCCAACTGGCCCTTTTTATGGTATGGCCTGCCTTTGCCAACCTTAATAATTTTGATGGGGTTATTAAAAATTATACTGACGCAGCTGCGGCAACCCAATCACTCTTATGCCCGGTTGGAAAGGTTTGGAAAGAATATTTTTTATCAACCGGTGATTATTCCTATTACGGTCCTGATATGTTTCATCCATCACAAAAAGGCAGCGAAAGTGCTGCGCTGATTATATTCAGGACGTTATTTAAATAGGTTCACGATCTGCAATAAAGAGTATCAGCTATCAAGTAATTTTATACCCGATTTTTCGAAACTTATTTTTCGTTGCTTATATAAATTACCCGTTGTCATTTTAAACGTCTTCTTGCTCATTCCAAAAAAGGAATAAATCTCCTCGGGGTCGCTTTTATCGTGGTAGGGTAAAAAACCATCGTTCTCTTTCAACAGCCTGAGTATTTTTCCTGTTTCATCTTCTACACGGTTGTAGCCTGGTTTACCTGCCGACAGATCAATTCTGTAACGCAGGTCGCCGGCCTTATCTTCAAGGTATATCTTTTTAATGAAGCCCGTAAACCGGTCGCCAGCAGTTATATTCCTGTAAATTTCGTTGTGATGCAAAACACCGGTATGCTGGTTATTGATGATGCATACATAACCAATATCGGTTCGGCGGTAAACGATGAGGTCAACTACTTCCAGTTCTTTTACCGTTAATTCTTCATTGCTTAAAAATGGTTCTAATTTTTCAGTTGCGGCTAATCTGCCTGTTTGTTCATCCAGATAAATTTTTACGAGGTACTCGCCATTGGGTATCATATTCAGTTGCTGCTTTGATTTTGGCACAAACAGGTCCTTCATCAAACCATTATCTAAAAAAGCGCCATGTTCTGTTACGCTTACTGCTCTCAGTTTTACAATATCTCCCAAAACACCTTTAGGTTGCTGGGTGGTGGCAATCAACCTGTCTTCCCCATCATGGTATAAAAACACTTTTACCTCATCGCCAATTTTGGTATTTGCAGGCACAAAACGTTTGGGTAGCAATATGCCTTCGGCGCCATCGTCTAAATAAAGGCCAAAATCAACTTCACGTATTACTTTTAAAATATTGTATTCTCCTACTTTAATCATGTTGTGTTTTTATCGATACAAAGGTAGACTAATAACCCCGACAGTCCAGATAGTTATCGGGATAAACCCTGTCGGCTGTTATTAGATAGTAACCGCTGTCGGGGTTATCGGGCTTTATTCAGTATCTTCACCCGATTAAAAATAAATTACATTGAAGTTTACAGATTTTGGATTTGACGACAGGTTAATGGAAGGAATTGATGCCTCTGGCTATGAAAACGCTACTCCGGTGCAGGAACAGGTTATCCCGCTTATCATGGCTGGTAAAGATGTTATCGCATCTGCCCAAACCGGAACCGGTAAAACGGCCGCTTTTTTATTACCGCTTATTAATAAGATCATTACCGATCCTCATGAAGACCATACTAACAATGCCCTGGTAATTGTGCCCACCCGTGAGCTGGCAGTACAAATTGCACAGCACATGGAAGGCCTTTCTTATTTTACTTCGGTAAGCTCAATAGCAGTTTATGGCGGTGGCGATGGTAATGCTTTTGTGCAGGAGAAAAAAGCATTGAGCCATGGTGCCGATGTGGTTATTTGCACGCCCGGTAAAATGATGAGCCACATTAAAATGGGTTATGTAAAACTGGCGGGGCTTAAATATTTAATTCTGGATGAAGCCGACCGCATGCTGGACATGGGTTTTTATGATGATATCATGTTTATCATTGACAGTCTTCCTAAAAAAAGACAAAATCTTTTATTTTCGGCAACCATGCCGCATAAAATAAGAGAGCTGGCAAGAAAAATTCTGCATAATCCTGAAGAAGTAAATATCTCCATCAGCAAACCGCCTGAAAAAATAAAGCAGGAAGCATTTATTGTGTATGAAACGCAGAAGATACCGTTGGTTAAACACCTGCTGGGTAAAAAAGATTTTAAATCGGTATTGATCTTCTGCAGCAGTAAAATAAGTGTAAAGCAACTCACCCGTGATTTGAAACGTGCCAGGTTCCTGGCCGATGAAATTCACAGCGACCTTGATCAGCCTAAAAGAGAAGAGGTTTTAATACAATTTAAAAGTGGCAGACTACCCATTTTGGTAGCAACCGATATTTTAAGCCGTGGTATTGATATTGATAATATTGACCTGGTTATTAATTACGATGTGCCACACGATGGAGAAGATTATGTTCACCGAATTGGACGTACAGCAAGGGCTGCGGCAGAAGGCAGCGCTTATACTTTTGTAACTGTAAAAGAGCAGCGCAAATTTATGAGTATCGAAAAATTATTGGGCAAGCCCGTACCCAAAGCAATTGTGCCTGAAGAACTTGGAGAAACACCGGCTTACAATGCTGCTCCTTCAGGTGGTGGCGGTAACAGGAATTTCAACAAGCCAAGGCGTTTTCAAAATAATACGAAGCGGTAGTAAAGGATTAGGCACCTGGTTTTTCGAATGTTAAAATTAAGTTTTCTGTGCTTCTGTGTTTCTGTGGCAACATTTCTGCCCTGGCTGAAATATATTTGTAAAAACAATTTCCATCAGCTCGCCTGCTACCATATTAACCAGCCCCATTGAATACTTACATGGTGTAACAACCTTCAAGGGCGATCTTTTAAAAAAAGAGCTGGAGATATTTAACTTTAAAGATCTGCTGGAGCATTACCCCTTCCGGCATGTAGATAAAACCAAGCTGGATAAGATTGCAGCGCTTTCTCCCAACAATGAATACGCACAGGTAGCCGGAAAATTAACCCAGTTTGAAATTTTGGGCGAGGGCAGAGGTAAAAGATTAACGGCCCGTTTGCAAGATGATACCGGCGAAATTGAATTGGTTTGGTTTCAGGGCATAAGCTGGATACAGAAAGCGATTGAAGTGGGGCACCAATATCTTGTTTTTGGCAAGCTTGGTTTTTTTATGGGCAGGCCACAAATTGCCCATCCCGAAATTGAAAATTTTACAGCTCAAAAAGTGGATGGTAAAAATTACCTGGAGCCTGTTTATTCATCTACCGAAAAATTAAAAGCAAAGGGGTTAAATGGAAGAGCCATTGGCAAACTAACATATGCATTGCTGCAGATACTTACCGAAAAAGACCTGCCCGAAAATTTACCTGAATCAATTATCAAGCAATATAAATTCATCAGCCGGTTTAATGCCTGCCGGCAAATTCATTTTCCGGCTACGGAAAAACATTACCAGCATGCAGTACGAAGACTGAAATTTGAAGAATTGTTTTTTGCACAGCTTAGGCTGGGCCTCATCAAATCAACCCGGCACAGGCATAGCAGAGGGTTAACTTTTGATAAGGTGGGCGATCTTTTTAACAGTTTTTTCAAAAATTATTTGCCTTTTGAATTAACCAATGCGCAAAAAAAAGTGTTGAAGGAGATAAGAAAAGATGCAGGCAGCGGCAAACAGATGAACCGCCTCTTACAGGGAGATGTGGGTAGCGGAAAAACCATTGTGGCGTTGATGATGATGTTGATTGCGGCAGATAATGATTTTCAATCTGTGCTGATGGCCCCTACAGAAATTCTGGCGCAACAGCATTTCAACAGCATTACAGCTCTTTTAAAAGATATGCCGGTTTGTGTAAAATTGCTTACCGGCTCATCTAAAGGTAAACAGCGTAAGGAGGTTTTAAAGCTTTGCGAAGATGGAACGTTGCATATTTTAATAGGAACCCATGCCGTGATTGAAGACAATGTGGTTTTTAAGAACCTTGGTTTTGCAGTAATTGATGAGCAGCACAAATTTGGTGTGGCACAGCGGGCGCAGTTGTGGAAGAAGAATATCATTCCGCCACATGTGCTGGTAATGACGGCAACGCCCATACCACGTACGCTGGCCCTTACGGCTTACGGCGATCTTGATTACAGTGTGATTGATGAATTACCGCCGGGCAGGCAACCTATCAACACCCTGCACCGTTCCGAAAGTGCAAGACCACAGGTGATGGATTTTGTTAAAGAAGAAATTGCGAAGGGAAGACAGGCATACATTGTTTATCCGCTCATTGAAGAAAGCAGCAAAATGGATTATGAAAACCTGATGAAAGGATTTGAGGAAGTGAAATCATTTTTTCCGGAACCCAGATACTGGATAAGTATGGTACATGGAAAACAACCGGCTGAACAGAAAGAAACCAACATGCAGCGCTTTGTAAAAGCAGATACACAGATCATGGTTAGTACAACGGTTATTGAAGTTGGTGTGAATGTGCCTAATGCCAGTGTAATGGTAATTGAAAGCGCCGAAAAATTTGGCTTATCGCAATTGCACCAGCTACGTGGAAGGGTAGGAAGAGGTGCTGAAAAAAGTTTTTGCATATTATTAACAGGCCCAAAAGTATCAAACGATGCCCGTGAACGATTAAAGATAATGGTAGCCACTAATGATGGGTTTAAGATAGCAGAAAAGGATCTGGAGATACGTGGACCGGGAGATATTGAAGGCACTAAACAAAGCGGCTTGTTAAACTTTAAGCTGGCAAACATTGTCCAAGACAAGATTATTCTGGAAGCTGCCCGAAATGCTGCTGAACTTATTTTAGAATCTGATCCCGATTTGAATGCAGATGAAAATTTACCTGTTAAAAATTATCTGCATCAGCAAAAGGGAAAAACAGCATGGAGTAAAATATCGTAACTGAAATATGACAGATTCGTGATTATACAAAACGGTATTTTATAACTTTATTTCAGTAAATTGTAAAAAAAGACTACTTGAAGATTTCACTAAAAATACTACGCTTTTTAATAATATGGTTCTCTTTTACATTATGTGTGACTCAGGTAAATGCACAGGTAGAATTTATTCAGAATAAAGGCCAGTGGGACAGCAGGGTTGAATACCGGGGAGATTTTTCTACTGGTTCATTTTTTTTAGAAAACGAGGGCTTTACTGTGGCAATACATAATGTTGCCGACCTGAAGCTTTTGTCTGAGCAGATGCATGGGCACAATACCAGGTCATCAACCCTTGGCCAGCCCATCACCATTAATTCACACGCATACAAGGTTAAATTTTTAGGAGGCAATTCCTTTGCAAAAAATGTACCCGATAAAATACAACCTTACTATAATAATTATTTTACAGGCAACGACCAGTCTAAATGGGCATCAGATTGTAAAATAGCCCAGGCAGTAAGTTATCAGAATATTTACCCCAATGTAGATGTACGGTATTACAGTGATGCCGGAAGATTAAAGTATGATATCATTGTACATCCCGGAGGTAATATTGATAAAATTGCCATGCAGTATTCAGGTGTTGATAAACTGGAAGTGAAAAATAAAGAACTGATGATAAATACATCGGTTGGTGCCATTAAAGAACTTTATCCATACAGTTACCAGGTGCAGGATGGGCAAAAGAAAACAGTAAACTGTAAGTATGTTGTAAAAGATAATATTGTTCGGTTTAAAGTAACCGGTTACGATCCCAATTCAACCATTGTTATTGATCCCACTTTGATCTTTTCAACTTTTACCGGTAGTACAGCAGAAAACTGGGGATTTACCGCTACCCCAGGGCCAGATGGCAGTTTTTATTCAGCTGGTATTGCATTTGGCAGTGGCTTCCCGGTTTCGGCAGGTGCTTATCAAACAGTTTTTGGAGGTGGTATTAATGAAGATCAAACCAACCCCAATGGTTATGATATTGCCATTATGAAATTTTCGGGAGATGGTGTCAACAGGTTATTTGCCACTTACCTGGGCGGGAACCGGAATGAGCAGCCACACAGTATGATATGCGATGCACAGGGTAATTTATATGTGGCCGGAAGATCTAATTCAGACAGCTTTCCTGGTACACCTAAAAGAACGGCAAGAACTGACTATGATATTGTTATTGCGAAAATAAATGCAACCGGCACTTCTCTTTTAGGTGCTGTAAGAATGGGCGGGTCGGCAAACGATGGTGTAAACATCCGTGGTAAATATATTCCCCCCGATGGTGCAGATGCAACCCGTAGAAATTATGGCGATGATGCCCGAAGTGAAATAATATTAGATGCTGCCGGAAATGTTTTACTGGCATCCTGTACCCAGTCTTCCGATTTTCCGGTTACGCCGGGTACACCCATACAGGCAGCTTTTGGAGGTGGGAGACAGGATGGTGTTATTCTTAAATTCGCACCAAACCTTTCGTCAGTTTTATTCAGCAGTTTTTTTGGTGGTACCGGCGATGATGCTTGTTTTGTTTTGGCGCAAAACCCACTCAGCGGCGATATTTATGTGGCAGGAGCTACTACAGGCCCTAACTTACGCGGAACTATATTGGGAGTTATGCAGGACACATACCAGGGTGGAGTAACAGATGGTTTTATCACCCAAATCAAAAATGACGGGTCGGCAATTGTAAGAACAACTTTCCAGGGTACATCTGGTAATGATATGGTTTATGGTATTCAGTTTGATAAAAAGGGGTTTCCTTATATCATGGGCACAACAACCGGCGACTGGCCCAGAGTAAATGCTACATTTTTTAATCTGGGCAGTAAACAGTTTATCAGCAAACTTAACGCCGATCTGTCGCCTAACTATGTTTATTCAACAGTTTTTGGCACCAATGCAGCTGTACCCAATCTTTCGCCGGTTGCATTTTTAGTTGACCGTTGCGAAAATGTATATGTGTCTGGCTGGGGTGGTGGTATTAATATTGAACGGGGATATCCATCTGCAGGCACCAGTAGTATGCCCGAGGTTACTCCCTTAACAGGTATACCCAATGCTGATGGACAGGATTTTTACTTTTTTGTGCTGGAGAAAAATGCGCAAAGCCAGCTCTTTGGTTCGCATTTTGGGCAGAACGGTAGTTTGGGCGATCATGTGGATGGCGGCACCAGCCGCTTTGATGCCAATGGAGTTATTTACCAGGCATTTTGTAGTTGTGGCACACCCTCCAATCCCAATAACAGGTTTCACACCACTTCGGGTGTATGGTCAGGTACTAACAGAACGCCTAATGGGGATGGTTGCAACCTGGCAGCCGCAAAAATAGAAATGAATTTTGCCGGTATTGGCGCCAGTGTAAAAGCTACAATAGATGGTGTGATTGATACGATTGGTTGTGTTCCTCTAACTATAAAATTTACCGACACCCTTGCCAAGGGAAAAATGTATATCTGGAATTATGGCGATGGTTCTCCTAAGGATGATACTACTTTCGCACCAAATAATACTGTTACTCATACCTATATAGCAGTTGGTGAATATTGGTTAACATTGGTATCAATAGATTCTGCAACATGCAATATAGCCGACACTGCAAAAATTAAAGTAAAAGTTGGTAACAATAACATCAACGCCGATTTTTCATTTTTCAAATTAGATTCCTGCAACAGTTTACGCTACCAGTTCATCAATCAAACAGTGGCTACGGTGCCCAATTATACCAGTCAGAGTTTTCTCTGGGATTTTGGAGATAACACACCAAAGGTAAGGTCTGGCTTTGGCCCAATCAACCATACATATGCATCGGTAGGTACTTACACAGTTACACTTATAGTTGATGATACAGCCTTTTGTAATGCACCTGATACTGCCATAAAACAACTCCGTATCAGCCCAAATGTAAAAGCTATATTCTCAACACCCAACCGGGGTTGTGTTGCTTATACTCCAGTATTTAAAAACCTTTCGCAGGGAGGCACAGACTGGATCTGGCAAATAGGAAATAGTACATTTTCAACAGATTTTGAACCTACATTTACATTTACAACAACCGGTACTTATAATGTACGCTTAATTGCAATTGATACCAGTACCTGTAATAAACGGGATACATCGGCCTATTTTACCATTACCGTTTTTCCTATACCTACAGCCAATTTCAGCTGGACACCTAATCCTCCGCAGGTAAATGCGCTAACCAGGTTTACCAACCTGTCTGTCAATGCAAACAGGTATTTATGGAATTTTGGAGATGGAGAAAGTTCAACCGCTTTTGCACCCACG
>JAOAUI010000009.1 GCA_030157685.1 Ferruginibacter sp.
TAGGTATTGCAACTGCACCTGATGCTAACGCGGCTTTTGCTAACATAGCCAGAACCCCATTTGCCACAAGTAAAGTGGGCATTGCTGTTAACTATACTCCATGGTTAAGAGATTTATCTGTTAACGATGTTTTCTTAGCATCTTTAGCCGGATATTATAAGCTTGATGATAAGCAGGCCCTTTCCCTTGGGTTAAGATATTTTAAATTAGGAAGCATTCAGTTTACTGATGCCCAGGGCGTAGATTTAAATACATATAATCCTAAAGAGTTTGCAATTGATTTAGGCTATTCCAGAAAATTAACCAAGAAATTAGGTTTAGGTATTGCTATCAGGTATATCAATTCAAACCTGGCTAGTGGTACTTACAATGGATTAAATTACAAAGCCGGTTCTTCTGTTGCAGGTGATTTACATTTATATCATCATGGTGCAAAAGAAAACGGACAAGGTTTAAACTGGGGTTTAACATTGAGTAACTTAGGTTCTAAAATCTCTTATTCAAGCGATGCTACTCAAAAGGATTACATCCCTGCTAACCTTGGTTTAGGATTGGCTTATACAAAAGTATTCGACGAGTCTAACAAAATAACTTTTGCAGTAGATTTCAATAAATTACTGGTTCCTACAGCTAAATTAGATTCATCTGGATACCCAAGCAATGCTTCTTTATTGTCTTACAGAGATAAAAGTGTACCCAGCAGCTGGATTAAATCTTTTGGTGATGGCGGCGGAGCAAGTGAAGAAATTCAGGAAATTAACATAGCTATAGGTGCTGAATACTGGTATAACAACCAGTTCGGTTTCAGAGCAGGTTATTTCTACGAAAATCCAAACAAGGGTAACAGGAAATTCTTTACAGTAGGAGCAGGTATTAAATACAGCATTGCTGGTTTAAATTTCTCTTATGTTTTCCCTACAGGAAGTGGAACAAGCCGTATTCCTTTATCTAATACTTACCGTTTTGGTTTGGTATTCGATATGGGTGGAGCAAAATAATTATAGTTCTTTATATAAAAAAGCGTTCCGGTTTACCGGAACGCTTTTTTTGTTTCTGGAATCAATCAAAATACGGATATTTACAGAATAAATTAAGCCATGGCATATAGAATTGGTTCAGGCGTTGATTATCATCAGTTAGTAACTGGAAGGGATTTGTGGATTGGAGGAGTGAAAATTCCACACACAAAGGGTGCTTTAGGCCATAGTGATGCAGATGTTTTGTTACATGCAATTTGCGATGCTATGCTTGGCGCATTAGCCCTTGGTGATATTGGATTTCATTTTCCTGATACGGACAACTCATTTAAAGATATTGACAGTAAAATATTACTGATGAGATCTACTGAATTAATAGAGTCAAAAGGGTACAAAGTAATTAATATAGATAGTACCCTTTGCCTGGAAGCTCCCAAAATAAAATCATATGTACCACAAATGCAACAAACTATAGCAGAGATAGTGCACGTTACAAATTCAGATGTTTCGGTTAAAGCAACTACAACAGAAAAAATGGGTTTTGTAGGCCGTGAAGAGGGGTTAAAAGCTTACGCAACAGTATTACTCGGCTTAAAATAAATACAGGAATTTTTGAAAAGATATATTCTCATAACATTCTTTTTAATAAGTACAGTTTTGGGATTTGCACAAAACCAAGCCAATATCTGGTATTTTGGCGAAAAAATTGGCCTCGATTTTAACCAAATACCCCCCACAGCATTATATAATTCTGCTATCAGTTCAACAGAAGGATCAGCTTCTATTTCAGATATTTATGGAAAAATACTTTTTTATTCAAATGGTGTTAGTGTATACAACAGAAAACACACAGTAATGAAAAATGGAGATGCTTTATTGGGTGATTTTAGCAGTGCCGACAATGTTGTGTTTGTTCCATCACCTGGTAATGATAGTATTATTTATCTTTTTACTATTGGTGCAGCCTTTCAACAAAATAAAGGGTTTAGATATACAGTTATTAATTTAAACAGAGATGAAGGATTTGGTGAAGCAGTGAACAAAAATATTTTAATTGAGTCTGACTCATATGAACAACTTGCGGCTGTTCGTCATTGTAACAATAAAGATGTGTGGATTGTTATTCATAAATGGAATTCAGACGAACTTCATACATACTTGCTTACTTCTGCGGGTTTAAGCAATACCCCCATTATTAGCCATACCAATCTTTTAATATCAGGCTATGAAAATAACAAAGTTGGCAAACTAAAATTTTCATTAGATGGAAAAATGCTTGCAGCAACACATTCCTTCGAAACTAATGTTGTGATGTTAATGAATTTTGATAATAGTTCGGGTACGTTAACTAACCCGGTGATATTTAGACCTACACCTGTTGGAATACCAAATGAGTATACTGGTGCATATGGCATTGAATTTTCACCCAATGGCAAACTCTTATATGTAACTGATAATTTTTCAATTGATGAACCCAATGCATTGTACCAATTTGATATTTCTTCGGGTAATGCATCATCTATTATTGCAAGCAGGCAAACATTATTTAAACCTTATCCCTGGTTTGCAGGCGCTTTGCAAATTGGCCCCGACCAAAAAATATATATGGCAATGGGAAATGATACAGCCATCTCTGTAATTGACAACCCCGATCAATATGGAGTAGGCTGTAATTTTATTTATAATAAAATATTTGTAGGAAAAAACAATAATAAACCTGTAAAATTTGGCCTTCCAAATTTTATACAAAGTTATTTTAATCCCGCATCAAACCCTTATGACTTTACCAGATTACCGGCAAACTGTTTAGATCGCAATGTTACATTTAAAATCAACAGGCTAAATGGGATTGATTCTGTTAAATGGAATTTTGGCGATGCACAACAATCGCAGGTATTGCAGCCTACCCACACTTATGCGGCCCCAGGTGTTTATGATGTAAAACTGATTGTTTATAAAATAGATTGTTCAGGCTTGAATGATACCATCATTAGAAAAATATGGATCGCTGGTTCAGGAGAATTTTTAGGAGTTGATACATCCAGCTGCAATGTATTATCATTACAAATAGGGGTGGAAGAAATTTTAGGTGCCAATTATTTATGGAACACTGGTTTTACCGGTAATAAAATAACAACAACCGGGTTTGGGGATTACTGGCTGGAAATAGATCAAAATGGTTGTAAACTGAGAGATACCATAAAAGTTAGTCCTATGCCCCAACCAACAGTAAGCCTGGGTATTGATACAGGTATTTGTAAATATAAACCGGTTGTTTTAAAAACGCTCAGTTCAAATTACGACAGTTATTTATGGAGTACCGGTGAAACTACACAATCAATCCTGGTTAATCAAACCGGCATGTATCATGTAACGGTATCAAAAAATTCCTGCCAAGTATCTGATACAATTCAGGTTTTGCAGGGCGATTGCGATGTTTATATCCCATCAGCTTTTACGCCCAATAACGACAATTTAAATGAAACATTTGGGGTAGTAGATAATACCACGCTTCAGTTTTTTTCTTTACAGATTTACAGCAAATGGGGCCAGTTGATTTTTAGCAGTAATGATGTTACAAAAAAATGGGATGGTACGTTTAAAGGTAAAAAAATGCCAGTCGGATCCTATTTGTGGATGTTAAATTATACAAACATACGCGGAAGAAAATTTTATGAACAGGGTACTGTTATGCTGATACGGTAAAAATATTTCATTAACAACTGTTGTTGCAGAATTTACTTTTTACATTACTAACTTTGCCCTTATGCAAACAGTCCAGGTTAATATAGTAAACATATCTTCAAACCCATTGCCGGCATATGAAACTGCCGGTTCTGCAGGAATGGATTTAAGAGCTAACCTTTCAGAATCTTTGACTTTACAGCCATTTGAACGCAACCTTATACCCACAGGATTGTTTATTGAATTGCCGGTTGGATATGAAGCCCAGATACGCCCCAGAAGCGGTATGGCCCTGAAGCAAGGTATAACCTGTTTAAATTCGCCTGGTACAGTAGATTCAGACTACAGAGGAGAACTAAAAGTAATTTTAATTAATTTAAGTAATACTGTGCAGATAATAAACCACGGAGACAGAATTGCCCAAATGATTATTGCTAAAACTGAAAGGGCCGAATTACTGGTGGTGCAGCAATTGAATGAATCGCAACGTGGAGATGGTGGTTTTGGCCATACCGGCATTGAATAAATAATCAACACAAAAAACTGATGAAATACATAAGTACGCTCTTTGTTTTATTTATACTGATATGCTCAAGCTACAGTTGTAAAACTGTAAAACAAATCAATAAGGTCATTGCTCCAAAAGATAGTTCTGATGTTGTAATCATTGATCAGTCTAAAGTTGATTCAATTTTGATGATTAAAAATACGATAGACAACCTGAACCGTAATTATATTGATTTTAAAACATTCAATGCTAAGATCAAAGTAGATTATCAGGATAATAAAGGGAAACAGCCTGATGTAACAGCCATTGTTAGAATTATAAAAGACAGTGCTATCTGGATATCATTAACAGCCTCAATTTTGAATGTTGAAATATACAGGGTATTGATAACAAAGGACAGCGTTATATTGCTGAATAAAAGAGATAAGGAAGTTCAATACCGCTCACTCGATTATTTACAGGAAGTAACCCAGATACCATTTGATTATAAAACCCTTCAGGACCTGCTGATTGGTAACCCGGTTTTTATTGACAGTAATATTGTGTATTATAAAAAAATGGATGACCAGATACTGTTCTCTATGGTTGGTCAATATTTTAAAAACCTGCTTACACTTTCTTCCGGCAATTATTTTTTAACACATAGTAAACTGGATGATGTAGACATTGCCAGGAGCCGCACTGCTGATTTAACATATGCAGATTACGAGAATAAATCAGGATTTAATTTCTCTACCTACAGAGAGATAACAGTATCAGAAAAAAACAGGCTTGATATCAGGCTTAATTATAAACAGTATGAGTTTAACAAAGAATTGTCAGTTTCTTTTAACGTACCAAAAAATTATATTCCAAAGTAAGCGTTATTTTTAATTGTGTTTTACTTTGGCCAAAAGTAAAAGAATAATTACGATTATTATTTTTGAGTACATAAAAATATAAGCATGATCAGATTCATTTTTAACGTAGTTCTTTTCTCTTTTTTCAGCTTAACTGTGCATGCACAGGAAACCCGTGAAGAATTGGAAAAACAGCGAGCTGCATTAAAAAAGGAAATGGAGCAAACCCAAAAATTACTAAACAGCAATAAGGCTAAAACCAAGGAAAGCCTGGTAAAATGGAAGCTGATAAACGATAAGCTGAACCTGCAAAACCGGCTTATTGAAAATATCAGTAAAGACATCAATTTACTGGACAATACGATCAGCACCAACCAGCGTGAAATTAACCGCTACAATAAACTGCTTGATACTTTAAAAGAAGAATATGCCAAGAGTATGGTGTATGCCTATAAGAACAGGAATAACTACGACTTTTTAAGTTTTATTTTTTCTGCCGCCAGTTTTAATGATGCCATTAAGCGTATTGCCTATCTGAAATACTATAGAGATTATCGGGAAAAACAGGGAGAAAATATATTGCGTACACAGGACTTGCGCAGACAAAAATTGAATGAACTGGGAAGTATTAAGGAGAAAAAGAGCGAAGTTTTGCAGATTAAGGATAAGGAAGCAGCGGCATTAGAAACGCAGAAGCAGGAAAAAGATAAAATTGTGAGCGACCTTAAAAAGGAAGGGAAGGAATTAAACAACCAGCTTGCAGCCTATAAAAAGCAAAACGCAAAAGTAGAGAAAGCCATTGCCGCTGCGATAAAAAAAGCAAGAGACGATGCAAATAAAGCGGCAATGAAAAAAGCAAAAGAAGATGCAGCGGCTAACCTGGCTGCTTCAAAAAATAATACTGCACCAAAAACCACTAACGAAAAAACTACAACCCCTGTTAAAAGAACTGATCCGGTAAAGGCTCCTGATAATGTGTTATTAAACGCAGGGAATATTGCGTTGAATGAAAGTTTTAAAAAGAACAGGGGATTGTTGCCATGGCCAGTTGATAAAGGCATACCTATTTTGCATTACGGGGACAATATCTTACCAAGCGGTAGTAGAATTTCTGTAACCGGAATAACAGTTGCAACAGATATCGGCAGTAATGTAAAATCTGTTTTTGATGGTGTGGTTTCAAGTGTTGTTTTTATAGAAGATATGCAGGTGATAATTATCCAGCATGGTGAGTATTTCAGTACTTACAGTAATTTGGGAAGCGTAACTGTAAAAACCGGGCAAAACGTAAAGACTGGCCAGGTTATTGGTAAAGCCGCAGCCAACCTGGATGGTAACGGATCTATTGATCTCTATATCAATGATGCGAAAGGAAACGACATTGACCCGGAAAAGTGGCTGAAAAGATAATCAGATTACTCTTTGATAAAGCGCTTCATAAAGCGGAACAATATTTTCAATATCAAATTTTTTCGCCTGGGTTAATGCATTGGCTTTAAATTGCTGCAGCGTTGCATCATCCTGTAAAATGTGTAATGCATTTTTACTCATATCTGCCACATCGCCCACATCGCTCATAAAGCCACAAAATCCATTAATATTTATTTCGGGTAAACCTCCTGCATTTGTAGATATTACCGGTACTTCCGCAGCCATTGCTTCTAAAGCAGCCAATCCAAAACTTTCATATTCACTGGTTAGTAAAAACAAATCGGCAATGGGTAAAATATCTTCCATCTGCTCCTGCTTGCCTAAAAATTTAATATTGTCGTGCGATTCGCATTCCCTTGCCTTCGCTTCTATATGCGATCTTTCGGGCCCATCGCCCAGCAACAATAAAGTAGCAGGCATTTTTTCCTGTATAAGCAAAAATGTGGCAACAACATCCTCAACCCGTTTTACTTTTCTGAAATTGGATGCATGCACAATTATTTTTTCGCCTTTCGGTGATATCAGTTTGCGGAAAGCATCAACCGGGCGTTTATGAAAACGTTGTACATCCACAAAATTATGAATCACTTCAATTTCCTTTTCTATTTTAAAATTCTTAAAAGTCTCTTCTTTCAGGTTTTCTGAAACCGCTGTAAGTATATCGCTTTCATTCATCGAAAAAGTTACAACCGGGCTGTAGGTTTTGTCTTTACCAACCAGTGTTATATCTGTACCGTGCAATGTTGTTATAACAGGAATTTTTATACCCTGTTTGGCAAGTATTTGTTTTGCCATGTAAGCTGCTGCTGCATGAGGGATGGCATAATGTACATGTAAAAGTTCAACATTATTATTCAGTATCACATCTACCATAGTACTGGCCAGGGCTGTTTCATAAGGCGGATAATCAAAAAGCGGGTAAGTTGGTACCCTTACTTCATGATAAAATATATTGGTATGAAAACCACTCAGCCGTACGGGCTGTTGGTAGGTTATAAAATGTATGTTATGTCCCTTGTCTGCCAGGGCTTTGCCCAGTTCTGTTGCCAACACACCGCTACCACCAAAAGTAGGGTAACATACAATACCTATATTCATAAGAAGCTGTTTTAATTGAAACCTGTAGGATGCAATTTACCGAAATATTATTCACAACAGTTTCCATTCATGTATTGGCTTTTTATCAGTAAGTTTGTTCATAAACCCCGCTTATGTTTAAAGGAATAATGTCTGCAATCCTGTTTTCTGTTATTATGTGCTTTTCTGGCTTTGCTCAATCCGAAGATTCGCTCATGATAAAGAAGATATCGGATGAAATTTTACTAAATGGAAAGGCACCGCAAAATTTATATACTTTATGCAAATCTGTAGGCACCCGGCTAAGCGGTAGTGCCGGTATGTATAAAGCAGAGGCGTGGGGATTAAAAGTGCTGCAAGAGGCAGGTGCTGAAAAAGCATATTTGCAACAATGCATGGTACCACACTGGGTAAGAGGTAAAAAAGAATTTGCCGGTTATCGTACAAAAAAGCGAAGTGCTGATCCGCAATTTGATGTACTTGCCATTGGGAATTCAGTAGGAACAGGAGATAAGGGAGTTTTAGCGCAGGTGATAGAAGTGAAAAATTTTGAAGAGCTGAACAAGCGAAAAGATGAAGTAAAGGGTAAAATTGTATTTTATAATTACCCATTTAATAAAACCCTTTTACGTGGAGCTTATGGCGATGCGGTAAGATATCGCAGCAACGGGGCTTCTATGGCAGCAAAATATGGGGCATTGGCTGTTATTGTCCGTTCTGTAACAGGTGCGTATGATGATAACCCACATACCGGTGCGTTAAGATATAATGATTCATTTCCTAAAATACCGGCTCTTGCTATCAGCACCAGGGGTGCAGATAAACTAAGTGGATTAATTAAAGGATTGTTTAAAGATGAAAATATTTTTGTAAGATCTTATTGCGAAATGCTGCCTGATACCATTGGACATAATGTAATTGGAGAAATTAAAGGAACCGAATTTCCGGATGAAATAATAACCATTG
>JAOAUI010000010.1 GCA_030157685.1 Ferruginibacter sp.
ATTCTTCCAGGCTGCCATCTTTTTTACGGTTGAACTGGATAAATACATTGTTCCAAATTTCAATCACCTGCGGGTGATCATTATTCACCAGTGTGCTTCCATCCACATTTTTTCTTTCTTCATCGGTTCTGCAATCCACATGTATTTCGGTGCAGGGACCGCATGGGCCGGTATCGCCCATTTCCCAAAAATTATCTTTTTTATTGCCCAGCAAAATCCTGTCTTCTGCAATTACTTTTTTCCATTCGTTATAAGCTTCCTCATCCTTTGGTAAACCTTCTTTATCGTCGCCTTCAAAAATGGTAACGTATAATCTGTCCTTATCTAATTTGTAAACATCGGTCAGCAGTTCCCAGCTCCAGGCAATAGCCTCTTTTTTAAAGTAGTCGCCAAAACTCCAGTTGCCCAGCATTTCAAACATGGTATGGTGGTAGGTATCTACACCCACTTCTTCCAGGTCGTTGTGCTTGCCGCTAACACGCAAACATTTTTGTGTATCGGCCACCCTTTTGTTGGGAGCCTGCTTATTACCCAGGAAATAATCTTTAAACTGGTTCATACCTGCATTGGTAAATAACAGGGTTGGATCGTTTTTTACAACGATGGGAGCCGAAGGAACAATCGCATGTTCCTTCGATTTAAAAAAGTCAAGATATTGTTGTCGAATCGCAGCACTCGTCATCATATGCCAATTGTTTAAATGGGTTGATTTTTGTTGTTTATGGGGCTATATTTGTAAACTTTTGTTTAACGGTTGCAAAGGTAATAAAATACAGCCGCACCTGAATCCTCATTGCTGATGGGTTTTGGAAAGCAGAAACCGCCTGTTCAGCATGAAGAAAATCAAGTACTATTATAATACGCACACACTTCGTTACGAGAAGCTGGTTACGCCGCTTCGGGTAAAGCTGTTGCGGGTATTTGGTTTTATTTCGGCGGCATTGGTTAGTTCGGCACTCATTATTTGGGTTTATACCAGCTTTGTGCCACGTGCCATTGATAAGGAAACCGAGCTTAAGTACGAAGCCATTAAAGATAACTACAGTACCCTGGCAGCAAAAACCAAAACCCTGCAACAGCAAATGGCCGAACTGGAAAAAAGAGATAACGATGTTTACCGCTCCATTTTTGAAGCCAACCCTTTAAGCGACAGCGCCAGAACCAAGGCTGTTGAAAAGAGTAAGGAAATTGCCAAAGTTAATTTATTGAAAGAAGATGAATTGGGACTGGAGATTGCGAAAACACTGAATAATATAACTGCACGTATAGCGTACCAGTTTCAAAGTTATGATGCCATTGAAAAACTGATCAATAACCAGGAAACCAAAATGGCCAGCATACCGGCCATACAGCCGGTAAGCAATCAGCAGCTTACCCGCATTGCCAGTGGTTTTGGTATGCGCATTCATCCTATTTACGGTATTGCAAAAATGCACAGCGGGCTCGATTTTACCGCTCCGCAGGGAACACCCATTTATGCCACAGGCGATGGTATTGTTACTACAGCTGGTGTTGGCACCGGTACCGGAAACCATGTAATTATTAATCATGGCTATGGATACGAGACAGAGTATATGCATATGGTGCGGATAAAAGCTACGGTGGGTAAACAGGTAAAACGTGGCGAAGTGATTGGTTGGGTTGGCAGCACCGGTGCCAGTACAGGCCCGCATTGCCATTACGAGGTACATATTAATGGCAGCCCGGTTGACCCCGTTTACTTTTTCTTTAATGATTTAAATGCCGAGCAATACGACCGGGTGCTTAAAATAGCTGCCACAGGAAGTGCCAAAAGTTTTGACTAATTTTAATTATGGCTTTACAACAGATTGCTTTTTCGTTTGATGAGGAACCGGTTATAAAAAAACCGGAAACAAAGGCTGTTGCAATAGAAAAGCCCAGCCCTGATAAAATTAAAGCCAAAGGCGATAATAAAAAGTTAACCCGTGGAAGGGTGAGTTTAAAGGAAAAAGAATCGGGTGCAGATTTAATTGAAATACCGGAAGACGCTGTGTTGTTTGAAAAGAAATATTATGCTATTGGTATTGTAGCCAATATGTTTAAAGTAAACCAATCGCTCATCAGGTTTTGGGAGAATGAGTTTGATATATTAAAGCCCCGTAAAAATGGAAAGGGCGACAGGCTCTTCAGGCCCGAGGATATAAAAAACCTGAAACTGATCTATCATTTACTGCGTGAAAGAAAATACACCATGGAAGGTGCGAAAGATTTTTTAAAACAGAATAAAAGAGTGGATGAAAAATTTGCTTTGATAGAATCTTTAAAAAAACTCAAAGGCTTTTTACATGAGCTGAAAGCGGATTTATAACTGATTTCAACTGAGTGTCAGGCTGAGCTTGTCGAAGCCGGATTAAACTCAAAAGCCAGCCTTTTTCTAATACAACCCGCCTTCGACAAGCTCAGGCTGACAGCTTTTTTGTTATTGCATAACCACCCATTAACATAATAATTTAGTGCAGTTGTATTTTTGATACGATATTTATTCCTCATTATTATTCCCCTTAATTTAATTAAGTATGAAAAAATATTTATTAACCTTTTTGCTTTTAATTATTGCATCAGCGGGTTTATTTGCACAGGCACAATACGAGGCAAGCCAGGATCTTCCCAAACATCCTGATGTAAAAATAGTAAGAGGGTTAATTAATAAATACCAGATTCAGAATGATACTGCATTTAAATGGTTTGGCCCCAACCAGGGAGGTTACAAGGCAGATACTGCAACCTTAAATGCTTTTGAAAGAGCAAAGGGAAAATACCAGATTGTTGTTTTTGGCGGTACCTGGTGTGAGGATACACAATTCATCTTACCTAAATTTTATAAGCTGCAGGAACAATCCGGCTTTCCGGATGAAGGAATAACCCTGTTTGGCGTAAACCGGGCAAAAACATCGCTGGGCAATATTGCCAAAGCATTCAACATTATAAATGTGCCTACTTTTATTGTAATGAAAGATGGTAAAGAAATTGGCCGTGTGGTAGAGTATGGTAAAACCGGAAAATGGGATAAAGAAATTGCTGCGTTATTAAATCAATAACCGGTGCTTATTTGATCTGGTAAATATCTACTCCCTTTTCATTCAGCAAATATACCAGCCCATTCATTGCTTTTATAGAAATATATTTTCCAAAGTAAGCCGGCAGTTTATATTCTTTCAGCTGCAGCGATTTTAACTGGTAACTATACAGTTTGGTTTCTTCAAAACCATAAACGGTAGTACCGTTTACTTCTACATTGGTCCAGTTTAAAAAGGCAAGCCTGTTTTTAAATCCGCCGTAATAATCAAAAATGTAAAAACCTTTGGCAGGATCGTAGAGATATACAAAATTATCCCGGTCAATTATTTTTACCGGTGCCGGTACTGTGTCAAACAACATCCTCCAGTCTGTAGATGATTGTAAAAGCTTTCCTTCTTCATCTATCTTTTTCAACCTGAAATCTTCTTCATCAAAAAGCCACATGTAGTTATCATAAGATAGTGTAACTGTATTTACATAGAAGATATTCTGTTTACGCAGGTTGACCGTATTGCGTACGGTGAGTAACCTGTCCAGCGTAACAATTGTTGAGTAGTTTTTATAGTACAGCAATGATTTTAAAGGATTGGTTACATCCACATAATCAGGATTGCCATATTTTTTTACATCATTGAACACCGCAACAGAATCTCCGTTTGCATTTAATTTTTTAAGCTGGTTGGTTTTTGTGATTAGGAAAATATTATCCAGGTTATCTACATTCAAATAAGTAAAACTGCCTTTGATAGTTTTGATGAATTGAAAAGCAGAGTCGCTTTGTGGTTTTGCCACAAGGGGTATTGCCACAGAAGCACAGAAACATAGAAAAGACAATATCGTTTTTAATTTCTTCATTTTTTGTAGTACTTCAGTTCTGTATTTTCTCCGTCAAATACAGCGTAACTGAAATATTTTATCCAGTCTCCTAAATTAATGTACCTGCTTTTTTCATTTAATTTAAAATCAATAGGCAGGTGGCGGTGGCCAAAGATCAGGTAATCGTAAAAATCCCTTTGCAAAACTTCTTTGCAATACATGATGAGCCATTCTTTGTCTTCGCCCAAAAATATTTCATTCGATTGTCCGGTTTGTGCCCTGCTTTTTCTGCTGAAATAATTTGCAATACCCATGCCAACATAGGGTGGCAGTATTCCAAACAACCAATTGCTGGCTTTGTTACGAAATATTTTTTTGATAAATTTATAACCATGGTCGCCGGGCCCAAGTCCATCGCCGTGGCCCACCAGAAATTTTTTACCATTGAATTCAAAAGTCATCGGTTCAAAATAAACCGGGATGTTTAACTCTGTTTGAAAATAATCCTTCATCCACATATCGTGGTTGCCAACAAAAAAATGAATGGGTATTCCTGCATCAGTTAATTCGGCCAGTTTGCCTAAAATACGTACATAACCTCTTGGCACTACTTTCTTGTACTCGTACCAAAAATCAAAAAGATCACCTACAATAAAAATCTGTGCGGCATCTTCTTTTATCTCATTTAAAAACTGAATTATTTTTTTTTCCCTGATAAGGCTTTCGGCAGCATTAGGTGCTCCCAGGTGAAAATCGGAAAGGAAGTAAATTTTTTTATTGTGGACAACCTCCATGAAATCAGGGTTTATTTTTTTGCTGCAGGTATTGCATCAGATCACCTGATTCAATCACAGGGTTACCTGCAAGGTCTTTGTTGTACCAATATATCCAGGCAGTATGTGCCTCGCCATCTTTATAGGCAATCACTTCTTCACGCCTGTATAAAGGAGTTTCGCCTTCTTCGCTATTCAGGCCTTCATAATCATCCAGCTGGCCAATGGCCCACGAAAATTCAAGTGGGTTGTTGATGCAATACAGCTCGCCCGAAATGAATTTTTCTTCGGTAGTTGCTGCCGCAGCAGGATATTCACCCAGGTCATACAGTTTTCCTTTTACCACCGCTTCGCCCAGTAAATGAAAATATTTGGTCAGGTATTCATACACCGGGTTGCGAAAACCGCTGCGGAGTGAACCGTACACAAAAAGTTTATAGTTCTCGTTGTTCATGATACAATAAAGGTACTTGTAAAATTGCAATTACGCTTCTACCAGAAAGCAATAAACTTCTTTGGGGCCGTGTACACCGGTTACCAGTGTTTTTTCAATGTCGGCAGTACGGCTGGGGCCTGTTGCAAAAGTGATGAGCGAAGGAATATTACCGGTGTATTTTTCTTTTAAACTTTGTAATGCATCTTTTACATCGTATACCAATTGGGTGTTATAGGCAATGCAGATATGTATGGGCGCATACACACTTACCGTACGCCCGCTTTGCTGTGCAGCACTCATTACAATGGTGCCGGTACGGGCCACTAAAAATTCGCAACCGGTAATGGAAGCATCGCAACTTTCCAGGTTAATGGTATTGCTGAACTTTTCGTTCCATTTATCAGTATTACAATAAATTTTAGACCATTGTTTATCAGCAATCAGCTTTTCCAGCTGTTGCAGCATGTCTGCTTCATCTATGCAAAAGGCAAACTTGCCCTGCATATTGATGAACTCCTGTGCAAAAACCACATCTAAACTATCTGTTGCAGGAAGGAAAACCGAATTGGTTCCTTCACTTTGAGGAAAAGGCAAAGGCACCGGGTTACTCAGTGCCTGCCTGATTCTTTTTAAAATATTTTCTTTTGCCGGAGATACAGCCATATAATTTTAAATTGCCGGAGGTGTTTTTAATTCTTCGGGCATTATGGTTGAAGGTTCCTCATTAATATTTTCTTTTGCATCAACAACAACATCTAAAGCTTTCTTTTCTTCATAAGGCCTTTTGCCAATCAATGCTTCCACATCACTCTTAAACAACACTTCTTTCTTTAGTAATTCTTTTGCCAGTTTTTCTACATCACCTTTCTTTTCTATCAACAATTTTTTAGTGATCTGGTAAGCATTGTCAATCAGTTTACGCACTTCTTCATCAATCATTTTACCGGTTTCTTCGCTGAAGGGTTTGGTAAATACATTCTCCTGGTTGGGATCGTAATAACTGATATTACCTACTTTATCATTCATACCATAAACAGTGATCATGCTGTAAGCAATCTTGGTTATCTGCTGCAGATCGTTGCTGGCGCCGGTGCTTATTTTTCCGAAGAAAATATCTTCACTGGCACGGCCACCAAGTGTCATGCAAATCTGATCCATCAATTGATCGGTATTGTACAAATACTGTTCTTTAGGTGTGTATTGAGCATAACCCAATGCAGCTGTACCCCTTGGTACCACCGTAACTTTTAATAAAGGATAAGCATGCTCCAGGTACCAGCCGCAAATAGCATGGCCGGCTTCGTGGTAGGCAATTATTTCTTTTTCTTCGGGTGAGATAATCTTGTTCTTTTTCTCCAGTCCGCCAATCACACGGTCAATAGCATCCTGGAAATCGCTCATGTCAACCGATGCTTTTCCTTTGCGTGCAGCAATCAATGCGGCTTCGTTACAAACGTTGGCAATATCGGCGCCGGCAAAACCAGGTGTTTGTTCAGCCAGTTTATGAATATCAAGTGTTTCAGAAATTTTAATTGGGCCAAGATGTACTTTAAAAATAGCTTCTCTTCCCACCAGATCGGGGCGGTCAATAGATATCTGCCTGTCGAAACGGCCCGGGCGTAAAAGCGCACTGTCTAATACATCAGGCCTGTTGGTTGCGGCAAGTATGATGATGCCTAAATCAGTTCCAAAACCATCCATCTCTACCAGCAATTGATTAAGTGTGTTTTCACGCTCATCATTGCTCATCATCATATTTTTTCCTCTTGCTCTTCCTATGGCATCAATCTCATCAATAAAAATAATACAAGGCGCTTTTTCTCTGGCCTGCTTAAACAGGTCACGTACACGGCTTGCACCAACGCCTACAAACATTTCCACAAAATCACTTCCGCTCAGGCTGAAGAAAGGAACCTGTGCCTCGCCGGCAACGGCTTTGGCCAACAAGGTCTTACCGGTTCCCGGAGGGCCAACCAGCAATGCTCCTTTTGGAATTTTACCGCCTAGCGCTGTATACTTTTTGGGGTTTTTTAAGAAGTCAACAATTTCCATCACTTCTACTTTGGCTTCGTCAAGGCCTGCAACATCGCCAAAATTTATATTTACACGGGTGCCTTTTTCAAACAGCGTTGCTTTAGATTTTCCGATGCTGAAAATACCGCCTGCACCACCGCCACCGCCCGGACCGCCAACCTTACGCATCATCATTACAAACAGTAATACAATAAGTAAAATGGGTAATAAGGAAGTAATAATCTGGCCAAATAATTCGCCTTCTTTTCCCGGATCATCAACTACCTGCGGTATGGTTGGATGATTTTTATAAAACTCAATCATCTGCAGGGCAAATGTTTTATCATCTACAATATTAAAGAACAACTGTGGCTGGTCTGCTTTTACAGCCACTGCAGCTTCGTAACTTTTATCATCGGGCTTTGTATTTAAAACCTGATTGTAATAAGCAGCTTTGGCCTTTAAACTATCTGTTTTTATAAATACACGTACAATATCCTTATTGCCAACGGTTTTAATTTTAGCAACATCGCCCTGCAATACCATGGCGTAAAATTTCTGCTGATTGATTTCTATACCGGCACTGTTTACCGTACGAAAAAAATTCCAGGCAATGATGGTAAGAAAAATGATACCATAAATCCAATAGATATTGAACTTCGGTTTTTTCTTGTCATCGCCTTTTGAGGGTATGTTGTCAGGATTAAATTTCTTTTTGCTGTCTTGCTGATTCATATTTATTTGTGCTATTGTTTTAGGTACTCATAACAATAGACGTTTGTGTTTTGTTATTATTTTAAAAAAGGATTCTTATCCTACATGTTCCATTACGGGGGCGTCGTGCCACATTTCTTCCAGCTGGTAAAACTTTCTGGGTTCGGGCAGCATTACATGAACAACTACGTTAACGTAATCTATTAATATCCATTGCTGCCCCTGGCGGCCTTCGTGTTTATAGGCAGCTTCCAGGCATTTTTCCTTTACATCTGTTTCAATAAAATCGGCAATGGCCCTTAGCTGGGTTGTATTGCTGCACTGACAAATTATAAAAAAATCGGCAACTGCTTCCGGAATTTTCCGCAGGTCAAGGCTTACAATGTGCTCGCCTTTTTTTTCCTGGATGGCATGAATGATTGTTTTGAAAATTTTGCTGTTTCGGGTCACCCGTACAATCGTATTTTTTTTACGGGTATTTAATGCGTTTAAATTGTTCAATTCTGTTGTAATTTTTAATTTATGTACCTGTGCAGCAAATTATGCCAATACGGGATTTTGTTATTGTTTTTTATCAACCAGCTCGTAGCTTGCAAATATTGGCAAAAGTAACACTTCTTTGCCATTTGAATTATTATGACGTCAGCCGGTTTTTTTACCATTTTA
>JAOAUI010000011.1 GCA_030157685.1 Ferruginibacter sp.
CAGGGGGTAATTTTCATTACAGTTTTAGAGAACAATCGTTAAAATACTTATTTTATTCAGAATTCTTCGTTTAAAATATTGTGCTTTACCGCATACATAATAAGGCCGGCCGTACTTTTAGCACCGGTTTTTACCTTCAGTTTATCACGTATAGCTTCCACTGTACGTGGGCTAAGATCAACCAGGTCGGCAATTTCCTTGGTACTTTTCTCCTCACACATCAGCTTTAAAATCAGCATTTCCTTATCATTCAGGTGTGCTTCCTGCTGCATCATGCGCTGGGGAGTTACATCGTTACGTTGTTTAAGGTTGGTCAGCAGCGCCTTATTGGTTAACGAGTTAAAATAATATTCCTGGTCAAAACAGGTTTTTATGGCCTCATAAATAATTTCGCTGTCGCTGGTTTTGGTAAGATAGCTGTTGGCGCCAATCTCCATTAATTTGGTAATCATGCTGTGGTCGTCCATCATGGTAAGCATAATAATACGCACATTCGGGTACAGCTTTTTTATCTCCGGCAGGGCGGTAATACCATCCATTATCGGCATCTGTATATCCAGCAGTATTACATCTACCGGTATCATTTTCAGCATGTTAAGCAGGTGCATGCCATTATCGGCCTCAGCCACTACTTTTACATCTTTTTTGGCGCTTAGTGCCGTTTTTACACCTGCCCGGTATAGCACATGGTCGTCGCAAATAATTATTTTAATAGGCTCATTCATATTGTCGTTCGTCATCATAATCGTGGTTTTTGGGTAGTATCGGATTCTTTTTAACAGTTATATAACGTAAAATGCAAGTTCTAATTATATCCAAAACAAATAAAGAGTGTAATTACCCTTTGTAAAGCATGGGGTTTTTACGCAAGCAAAAGGGGGAATAAACGTTTATACAAAACCCGTTTAAACTTTTAGCAACCCAAAATTACATTTTCTCAACGGTATTTTTACAGGGAGATTTCAGGTAATTGCGGTATTTTACAGGTGTCTGGTATTTTAATAGAGCCCCGGTTAGTTACTGCTATCATTTGCCTGTTTTCTTTTTTTGATTTTGGGGCCGCTAATTCACGACCCGGTGGAAAATAAACTCAAAAATGGGGTTATTAACTCCATAAATGCGGTTACAAACCGCATGCATGCGGTCCTGAACCCCAAAGATGCGGTTGCATAACCTCAAAATTGGGGTTATCTAACGTAAACTATGGGGTTGAGAGCCTCAAAAATGAGGTCTTACAACGTCAAAAATGAGGTTACCCAACCCCAACCTTTGGGTTTCTAACCTCAAAAATGGGGGTAGCATAAATAAAAAACCTGCTGTTAAGCAGGTTTTTAGCAAAGGGGTTTTCAAATACTATGCAGGATTAGCAGCCCCGGCCCCGGTACGGTTAAAGAACTGGGCAATATCTTCCTTAACGGTGGTAATACCTGGTTCGTTCTGGTTGGACAGGTAACTAATGTAGCTGTACTGCGCCAGCGCCTGCTGGTAGTTGTCGTTATCGTGCAGTATTTTAGTATCATCAAACTGCTCGGCAAGTGATTGCAGTTGGCTGATGATCTTTTCCAGGTTACCCCTTGTTGCAAAGTCGGCGCTAAACTCGGCCCAGTTAACCTTGGCACTGTCAAACTGGGGATGGCTGTTGTGTACATCGTTTACCTTATTCACCATCAGTTTGTTTTGCTCGTTAATACTGCCGTATTTCTGGCGTTCATCCGGAGTAAGGTTTACCATCTTACCGGCAATGATGGATTGGATATTATCCAATGCTTTGTTGATGTTGTCAAGATCGCCAACACTCAACTGGTTTTGAATGAGATCTTTTAATGGCATAATTATAAAATTTTTAAATTAATAAAATGGTTTACGGTTTTTCAATAAGTAAACCGGATAATAAAAATTTTACTGCAGTAATGCTTTGCATGGATATAGATCAAATGGCCGGCTCAAAGATGATACACTTAGGTCATAAAAAATTGAGGAAAACAACATAAAAAATCAAGATTTTTCTCAATTTTTATTAACCAAAAAGAAGTACCATTGTTGAAAATATATAATGCATGAAACTGCATAGCTTTATTGTTCTACTGGGCACAGCCATTATTTTAATCACCTTTTTTACAGCGCTTGCTTTTGCTAAAAAGGAAAAGCCACACTATTACAGGTATATTTTTGCATTTATTACACTGGGGCTTTTATTGTCGGTAAATACGATTGCAAGTAATAATTATATATGGCGATACGGATTGAAGATCAGGATATTGATTGAGCAAGTATTAATATTATTTCAGTTAGCAATGCTTGGTTTATTTTTTTTAGAAGCTTTAAAGAGTTCAAAATTTATAAAGAAAATAAAATGGCTGCTCTTTTTGTCAGTTTTTATTCAGACAGGCTTGATAATTTTTGTACAGTTGACTAATACTGAAATCAGGTCTACTAATGTTCCTAATCTGATTCTGCTTATTTTTTGTTCTTTTTACTTGACAGACATCATGAATAATAGACCTACTGTAATACTGGTTAAATCATCATCATTCTGGTTGGTTATGGGGATTTTTTTTTCTGCCTGTATAGGTTTTCCGATAGGTTCCTTAATTCCCTTTGTTTCAAAAGCCCCGGAGTATTCAAATTTACGTTTTCAGATTTTTTCAATATATAATATGTCGCTCATAGTAATGTATCTGTTTATTATAAAAAGTTATGTATGCTTAAAGCACCCACAGAATTTATAATTGCATTTATCTTAATTTCAGTATTGCTGATATTTGCCATGGCAGTATTTATTTCTGTAGTTATTTACCGCTACCAGCAAAAACAAAACCTGTACTTTAAAGATATTGAAACCCTTAAAGCAGCTCATGAAAACACCCTGCTGCAATCGCAACTGGAAATACAGGAACAAACTTTTCAAAACATATCCAGGGAGATACATGACAATATAGGCCTGAAACTAACATTGGCAAAACTATATTTAAATACGCTTGAATTTGCAGACAGGGATAAAGCCATAGAACAGGTAAACGACTCAGTAAATATAATTGGCGAAGCCATTAAGGACCTGAGCGACCTCAGCCGAAGCATGAGCAGTGAGATTATTACAAACAACGGCATCATTAAAGCCCTGGAGCATGAACTAAACCAGTTGAAAAAATCGGGCCTGTACCAAATAACTTTTTCAACCACAGGCAAACCCGTTTATTTAAGCAACAATACCGAACTGGTACTGTTCAGGATTGTGCAGGAAGTACTGAACAATATAGTTAAACATGCTGCAGCAACTGACATAAACATGCAGTTACATTTCAGCCAAAATCATCTCATCATTACAATACAGGATAACGGCAGGGGATTTAATATAAATGAAAATCAAGGAGGAGCCGGCTTACAAAACATTAAAAACCGTACGGCCATTTTAAAAGGTGATGTACAGATCAACAGTACCGGCTATTGCGGTACTGAAATAAAAATAAAAATACCACTTTATGAAAATAAAGAAAAATTACAAACTAATACTGGCCGATGACCATATCCTTTTAAGGGATGCACTGGCAAAACTCATCAATACATTTGAGGATTTTGTTGTAACTGCTGTCGCCGCAAATGGTAAAGAATTGATCGGGCTCACTAAGGATAAACCTTCAGTTGATATTGTGCTGATGGATTTAAACATGCCCATAATGGATGGTTATGAAGCAGCAAAATGGCTGGCTAAAAAGAGGCCGGATATAAAAATAATTATTTTAACAATGTACGACAGTGAGATAGCCCTTATCAGGCTGCTGAAGGCCGGCGTAAATGGCTTTTTAAAAAAAGACATACATCCTAAAGAATTAAATCATGCTTTACTTATGGTGGCACAGGGAGAATATTATTACAATCACGATACCACATTAAAAATGGCATCACTTTTTCGCAAAAATGCCAATAAAGAATCAAGCCCCGAAAAATCTGTTTTAACTGATGTTGATATAGAATTTATAAAATTAGCCAGCCAGGAAATGACCTATAAAGAAATTGCAATGGCCATGGGCATATCGCCAAGAAAAATAGATTATTACCGCATTACAGTTTTTGAAAAATTGGATATTCAGAGCCGGATAGGGCTGGTTATATACGCTGTTAAAAACGGGATAATTACTTTTTAAGAAATATTGGACCTGCCGAAAAAAGCCTACTCAATCAGCTTATTCCTCATTCCATACATAATCAACCCGCCAATGGTTTTGGCATCTACCTTGGTTTTCATATTCTGCCGTATGGTTTCAATGGTACGGGGGCTCAGGAAAATGATCTTGGATATTTCTTCGGTCGTCTTATCTTCTGAAAGCAGTTGCAGTATCTTCAGTTCTTTCTCGTTAAAATTTACCGGGGTATTACCGCCATAGTGCTGCCTTACATTTTTTTTCTGCATCAGCTTACCCATTACAGCCTTGTTTACCAGATCGTTAAAATAAAAATCATCATTCATGCAGGTAAGTATCGCTTCGTAAATCTCTTCGGGGTCTGTTGTTTTGGTTAAATAGGCATTGGCACCCATTTCCATCATCTTGCTTATCATTTGCTGGTCATCATACATGGTAAGTACAATAATCTTAATGTCCTCATATTCCTTTCGGATAAGTTGAATGGCATTAATACCATCCATTTCGGGCATCCTGATATCCATCAACAGTACTTCGGGTTTTTTAATGGCTATTTTATGCATCATATCTTTACCATCTTCGGCTTCCCACAGCATTTTAAGGTCCTGCTTGCCAGCCAGGGCCATTTTAATACCATCCCTGAAGATCTTGTGGTCGTCAGCAATTGCAATTTTAATGAGGCTCTCGTTTCGCATAGTTTTTTGATAATGGGGTTAGTATAAAAGCATTTCAAGTTACAATTTTCATTTTATTATGCATTCATTTTCACCATTATTGTGCCATTAATTAATCAACAAATTAATTAATCTATTTACAATCAACTCTTTCCGTAAAAACACTTCGTAAATTTACGAATAATATTTTACGTTAAAATACGTAGGCTGTTTGCAGTTTCACGCATTAAAAAGTATTTATTCTAAACCAGAAAAGGGGCGTTAATGCGCTTGTACGGCCATAATGGCTGTATTACATTTGTACCAGTTGATTGGCATTGGTTGAACTAATATCCAATTATCCAAATATCCAATAGAAATACAAATAGTTCCAATTATCCCGAAGAACCTTGTTTGTGCTTGTTTTGCCTTGCCAATCAACTATTTTACTTAAATCCCGCTTATCAAATCCAATTCCACCATTATTACCAGTTTAGCAGATTACAAGGCCAAACATAGTAATTAATGATATCCTACAGAAAAGCTATCTGCCACCTCCCAGGCCTGCAGATACGTAAAAATCCCAGGCACTTATTTTCCGTTCGTACAAATACGAAGGTAAAGCTACTATTTTTTGCATAGTAATTTTACTGTATTATTTTCGTACATTTACTCAAATTTAACACGTTATTTTACGTAAAATTGCTTTAAAACCCCTGACAGTAAAGGATTTAATCAATTTTGCTGTTCCGATTTGAGTTTGTGGGGGTTGCCTAATGTGTGCTTTTGTTTGAAGTTTGTACTTCATTATTACTTTTAGAAACCTTAAAACCTATTATTTATGTGGTCAGGTATTGTTGAATTACTCGTTGAGTGCTTTTCTTAAGCTCTAAAAAAATTAATCTTTTTGATTTTAAGAAACCAATGGTTATTTTTGATTAAATAACCATTTTTTTATTTTACAGAATCTCAAATATATAACTTACATCTCTGAGGTACTGCCTTTTATCTTTTGTTTAATCTTCCTAGGCCGAATGGTAACAAAAGAAAAAAAGGTGTTTTTTACATACACTGCATTCCTCACTATCCTTGTCATTATTGGTTTTAGTCTTTTCTACATTTTTAAATCTCCTGAGGATTACACTTTTGTGATCAGAATTTATTGTGTAATTGAATACTCTATACTTTCCTATCTTTTTTCACTTTACATTAAGAACAAGTTAGTTAAAAAAATCTTGTGGTTATTTGCAATCGGTTATATATTATTTGGAGTCTATAATTATTTAACTGAAGATACTAATGAAATACCTTACATACTGGGAACAGTAGAACAAACTCTCCTATTATTGTTAATAGTATATTACTTCTTTGAAATAATGCAGGAAACGGTTGCTGAACCAATCTATCATAAAGCAATTTTCTGGATTTCTGTTGCTTTCATTATTAACTCTGCCGGAAATTTCTTTTTGTTTCTTTACTCAAAGAACAGTTTTAATGATGACCCTAATTTTAAAAGACAATACACAATCATTTATACAACAGTTACTGTTATCAAAAACGCATTGTTATGCATTTCAATTTTGATAAAAGAAACCCCAAAAAATGAGTCTCATAAAGAAATTTTTGATGTGGATTTAGATTCATTTAACCCTTCCAATAACCGGAATTAACAGCAGAAAACAATATGTTTTTTTTACAGGCAAACAATAATGCTACAGGAGTAAATACAGCAATGTTTCTCGGAACATTAGGCATGCTTACGCTTGCTATTGCCATTGTTGGTTTTGTTATTTTTCATCAGCGCAAGGTAATCCGTTATAATAACCAGTTAAAAAAGCTGGAAGAAGAAAAACAACAGATCCTATTAAATGCCTCCATACGTTTTCAGGAAGAAGAACGTAACCGTATTGCAGCCGACCTTCACGATGATGCCGGCCCCTTGCTGGCCACGGCCCGCCTTTACCTGAACGAAAACCTGGTTAACCAGGAAAAAGCCCAACAGTTGCAGAGTATTTTTAGTGCCAAGCAGATACTGGATGACGCCATACTGCTGATACGTAACATCAGTCACAGCCTGATGCCGCCAACGCTTAAAAACTTTGGACTGGAGAGTGCAGCTACGGATCTTTTTCAAAAAATAGGCGCCAGCGGCAGTTTAAATGCAAGTGCCCGTTTTCACGATTACCGCATACGGCTTAAAGTAGAACAGGAACTGCTAGTTTTCCGAATCATTCAGGAACTGGTAAATAATATCCTCAAGCACAGTAACCCGGGTTTTATTCATTTAACCCAGAATATAAGCACCAATAAGATGTATTTCAGAATACATCATGATGGAATAGGAATTGTGCAGGCCGATTTTGAGAAGCTGAACCACAGTAGTGTAGGATTGGGTTTAAAAAATATAGCCAGCAGAATAAAAGTACTGAACGGACGTATCTTTTTTGAAATAGACCCCAGCAAAACCTACTACAAGGTAACCATCGAAATTCCAAGGGAACCTGCCATATAAAGGCTTTACAATTTCGGATTGATTTTTGCCCGTAATCATTATTATACCCAATCATTGCATAATGAATTTTCTTTTACGTAATTTTACCGTACCCCAAGCTTATGAATGAAATTAAAGTTGCTATAGCCGACGATCATAAAATTTTCAGGAAAGGAGTGATCCTTTCCATGCGCAGCTACTCCAATATAAAATTTGTGATGGAAGCAGATAATGGCGAAGAGCTGCTTGCAAAAATTCCCGAATCGGAACCGGATGTTATTTTATGCGATCTGAAAATGCCTGTAAAAGATGGTATTGATACCACCAAACTCATCACAAAAAACTATCCCAACATCCGTGTTATCATATTAACAATGTATGAAGATGAGCGTTTTGTAGGACATTTGATGGATTGCGGGGCTGCAGGTTATCTTTTAAAAAGTACCGATCCTGCCGAAATAAAAAAAGCCATTATGGATGTGATGCGTACCGGGTTTTATCTTAATCCGTTTGTAAATAAAGTGCTTATCAAGAAAAACTATTCAAAACAAAAATTCAACCCTTCCCTCACTTCAGAAATTGTACTAAGCGACAGGGAGAAAGAAGTGCTTACATTGGTTTGCATGGAATTTACTGCCTCTGAAATTGCTGCTAAAATGGACATAAGCGCCAGAACGGTGGAAGCAATAAAGGACAGGCTAATGGAAAGGTTTGGCGTTAAAAACTCTGTAGGGCTTGTTTTTTATGCAATGAAAAACTCTTTGATTGATTAGGAAGGAGCTTCCTTAAAACAGCCCAAACAACTTAGAGTCTATACTGCTTATTATCTTACCCAGGTCTTCTTCATTTTCGGCAAACTTATTATTATCTGCATCAATTATTAAAAGCGGACCTTCTTTGTAATTATCTATCCAGCCATTATAAAATTCGTTTAGCTTTTTTAAATAATCAAGGCGGATATTTTCTTCATACTCCCTGCCCCTTTTCTGTATTTGGGCAACAAGGGTTGGTACCGATGCCTTCAGGTAAATGATGAGGTCTGGCGGCTGCACCATGCTTTTTAAGGTTTCGAAAAATTTATAGTAATTATCAAAATCACGTTTTGTCATCAGGCCCATATCATGCAGGTTGG
>JAOAUI010000012.1 GCA_030157685.1 Ferruginibacter sp.
TCTGTGCATCTTTATACAGTACCCGTCTTTTTATTAATTTTAGCTACAATGTTTATAAAGCCCATTAACACCCTGCTTGCTGTTTTATTGTTTTGTGCAGTTTCGGTTTCGGCCCAAAAAAAGACGTCAGCAAAATACCCTAGCCTGTTATGGGAGATTACCGGCAATGGTTTATCAAAACCATCCTACCTGTTTGGTACCATGCACGTAAGCAGCAAAATGGTATTTCATTTAAGCGATTCTTTTTACCTGGCACTTAAAAGTGTAGATGCGGTTGCATTGGAACTTAACCCGGATATTTGGCAGGGAGAGATGGTAACGATGAACAATATCAAACAGAACTATGCTGAATTTGCAGGTACACCCCGAAGCAATTATCTTACCCAAAATTCTTTTCGCATTGGTACTTATGATGATGAGCTGAAAGCAGCTATGAGCAGCGAGCCTACCATTGTAAACAGTTTACTGTACCGGTCGTATAAAGAGAAGGAAGATTTTGAAGAAGATACTTTCCTGGATCTGTATATTTATCAAACCGGAAAAAAACTGGGCAAAAGAGCAACTGCAGTTGAAAATTATTTTGAGACTGAGAAAATTGTGTTGGAAGCTTATGCCGATATGGCTAAGGAAAAAAAACGGAAAAATTCAGATACTGATGGGGAATCGAGATATGATATTTTAGAAAAAACGCAGGATGCCTACCGCCGCGGCGATTTGGATCTGATGGATTCTCTTGACCGCATGATGGACAGGTCGGATGCATTTACAGAGAAATTTCTTTTTAAAAGAAATGAAATTCAGGCAAACTCTATGGACACGATCATGAAGAAGAGTTCGTTGTTTGTAGGGGTTGGAGCCGCACACTTACCGGGTTCCAGGGGTGTTATTGAATTGTTGCGTAAGATAGGTTATACACTTCGACCCATACAAATGACCGACAGGGATGCTGCACAAAAAGATGTGGTTGATAAAATGAAAGTGCCGGTGAATTTTACAACCCAAACTGCCGATGATGGATTTTTCAAAATTGCCATGCCTGGCCCTTTATTTAAACTAAGCGGTGAGAACCAGAAACTGGACAGAAGACAATACGCTGATATGGCAAATGGCGCTTACTACCTGGTTACAAGAATAAAAACGCATGCTGCTTTTCTGGGCCAAAACGAAAAAGATGTTTTAAGTAAAGTTGACAGCATCTTATATGAAAACATACCCGGTAAAATTTTATCAAAAAAAGCTATCAGTAAAAATGGTTACACCGGTTTCGATATCAGCAACCGCACCCGCCGTGGTGATCTGCAGCGCTATAATATTTTTATTACACCTTATGAAGTATTGTTCTTTAAAATCAGCGGTAAAGAAAATTATGTGGATGGGGCAGAAGCAGAACAGTTTTTTTCTTCCATTACATTCAAGGAAGAGTCACATAACCCGGTAAATTATCAACCGGCGCATGGTGAATTTTCGGTAAAATTTCCACAACAGCCTGTTGAATACCTAAACACTTCCAATTCCGATATGACTGACCGCTGGGAATATGAATCCGTTGATAAATTAACCGGCGATGCTTTTATCATTCTTAAAAAAACAGCGTACAATTTTCGTTTTTTAGATGAAGATAATTTTGAGCTGGGCTTACTTGAAGAATCATTCAGAAACCCTGACCAGTTTGAAAAACAACTGAGTCGTGAGCAAAAGAATTTTAAAGGTTATCCTGCGCTTGATGTAAAGGAAAAGCAGAAGGATGGTTCAACCGTGTATGCCAGGTATATCATCAGGGGGCCGCATTATTATGTGATTGCAGCAAAGAGCAAAAATAAAAAGGCAGATTTCAGTGCTTACTTTAACTCTTTTAATTTTATACCCTTTACCTACAATGCAGCAACAGCCTATATTGACACCTTTATGCATTTTACCGTTAATACACCTGTGGCACCTGAAATTAATGATGAAATAAGGAGCATTACCGAAAACGCATCCGGCAATATGGCCAATGGCAATAACGCTTCTGGCTATTTTAGCTACTGGCCTAAAGCAAAAAATGGACTGTTTAAAAGTGATGCAACCGGCGAAGTGATCGGTATCAGTGTCCAGGAGTATCCAAAATATTTTTATGCCAGGGATTCGGCTAAATTTTTAGCTGATGAAATGAAGACTTATTTCGAAAATTCCGGCCTGGTGCTGTATAAAACCGATACGTTACATTTAAAGAATAATGTAAAAGGCTTTCGTTATACACTCCGTGATACGGGTTCATCCCGAACGGTAAACCGCATGCTGATGCTGAAGGATAATTATACTTTCAGCCTGGTTACCCTGGGCGATACTTTATCTGCCGAAAGTAGTTTTATCAAATCTTTTTTCAGCAGCATAGCACCAGAAGAAAAGAAGTTGGGCAGGGGTGTTTATGAAAACCGGCTGGATGAATTCTTTACCGATCTTTTCAGCAAGGATAGTGCAACACAAAAGCGGGCGCAGCAATCCATTACCAATATTTATTTTGGCGAAAAGGGTGTGCCGCAAATTGCCGCAGCCATTGACAGGCTGAACCTTTCTGATAAGGACTATTTTGACAGTAAAGTAAAACTGATAGCAGAGCTTGGCTATATTAAGGACACAACCAATCCTGTGGTTGTTAACCTGCTGAAAAAAATATTTGAGCGCACGGCCGATACTGGCGTTTTTCAAAATGAAGTATTTAAAGCACTTGCCAGGCACAAAACAAAACAGGCTTATAAATTATTTAAAGAATTGATATTACAGGATCCGCCTGTTTTTTCAGATAATTATGAATACAGCAGTATGTTTCGTAACCTCGGCGATTCATTATTACTTGCCCGTGATCTTTTTCCCGAATTGTTGCAGTTATCAACCCTCAGCGATTATAAGGAAAATGTTTTAAACCTGCTGGTAACATTGGTTGACAGTAACCTGGTAAAAGCTGCTGATTATGAAAGCTATTTTACCAAAATATATTTTGACGCAAAGGTTGAACTGAAGAAGCTGCAGATAAAAGATGAAAAAATACTGGAGAAGGAATTGATGAAAGAAAAGGATGAAAACAAAACAAGTTATTCTAACTACGGCCGCTATAATAAAAGCGACCTGGATGATTACAGTGTTTTACTGATACCTTTTTATGAAAAAAGAAAAAATGTGCAACTTTATTTTGAAAGGCTGTTGCAATCCAGGGAGCCTGGTGTAAGGATGACGGCTGCAGTTTTAATGTTGCGCAATAACATACCTGTTGCCGACAGTATTATAACAAACCTGGCGGCCGAAGACAAGTACCGTAGCAAATTGTACACAAAACTTGAAAAAGCAAAACGGCTGGATAAATTCCCGGCTAAATATAAAAACCAACTGGAAATGGCCAGGAGTTTTCTGCTTGATGATAAAAATTATGATAAGGTAGATTCAGTGGTATTTATAAAAAAACAACCCGCAGCATACCTTGATAAAAAAGGCGTTGTGTATTTTTTTAAATACCGGGTTAATAAAGAAGACGACTGGAAAATGGGAATCAGTGGTTTGCAACCCGAGGATGAAAAAAATATTTTTACTGATGATAAGCTTACAACCATGACAGACAAAAAAATTAAAAAAGACGAACCCCTGGATGAGCAGTTGCAGAATCAGCTTAAAAAAATATTATTCAGTTTTCATCCAAGCGCCAGGAATTTTTACGGGTATAATAATTATTCAGGCTTAAGAACTGTTAGTACTTATGAAGATTGATACTACTTCGCTGTTAGTAATTCCAGGTTAAAATATTTTGATTAGCTATGTAGTACATTGTAAACAGTTTTCCCTGGTATTGCATTAACCAGGTTTTGCGTGTATTCATTTTTAGGATGATGATAAACCTGGTCTGCGGTTCCTTCTTCTACAATTTTCCCTTTGTACATAACCAGTATGCGGTTGCAGATATAATGTACAACCGACAGGTCGTGTGAAATAAAAATGGCTGTGAACCCGAATTCTTTTTTAAGATCGTTCAGCAGATTAAGTACCTGTGCCTGCACACTTACATCCAGTGCTGATACACTTTCATCAAAAATTAAAAAGGAAGGATTGAGCGCCAATGCACGGGCAATGCAAATGCGCTGGCGCTGGCCACCACTGAACTGGTGAGGATAGCGGTTAAAGTGGCTGGTATCTAAACTCACTTTCTCCAGCAGTTCCATCACTTTTTCTTTACGTTGTTTGTTATTTGATAAAACCGAATGCACTTTCAAGGGCTCCAGTATAGCATCGCCAATGGTAATGCGTGGGTTTAGGGAGCCGTATGGATCCTGGAAAACGATCTGGAGGTCTTTGCGCATATTGCGCAATACTTCTTTGCTGGTTTGTGTAAGATCTTTGCCATTTAGTAAAATTTTACCCGATGTTGGTTTGATCAACTGTAAAATACTTCTGCCCAAAGTTGTTTTACCACAACCACTTTCGCCAACCAGGCCCACAATATCTCCCTGCTGCACCGTAAAACTTACATCATCAACCGCCTTAAAAAAGGTCGATGCCTTTCCAAATAAATTTTTCTTCCCGGGAAAATGAACATGCAGATTTTTAATTTCAAGAACAGTGTTTTGTGTTTCGGGTTTTTCCGAAGGATCCTGCGGAGTGTTTAGTGTTGGGGAGTCTTCTGGTTCAGTTGGCTTTTCAGTTTTCCCTGCCTCAAGGTTAATAAAATCACTCACAACAGGCAACCGCTTTCCTTTTGGCTGCCCGGCCGGCCTGCAGGCCAGTAAAGCCTTTGTGTATGGGTGTTGCGGCGCATGTAAAATATCTTTTGTCAGTCCCTGTTCCACAATTTCGCCCTTGTGCATTACCAATATTTTGTCGGCAATATCTGCAACAACACCCAAGTCGTGTGTAATAAAAATTACACCCATGTTATTTTGTTCCTGTAAAGATTTAATGAGTTCCAGTATTGTTTTTTGTACGGTTACATCAAGCGCTGTGGTGGGCTCATCGGCAATCAAAATGGCAGGATTACAACTCATAGCCATGGCAATCATTACCCGCTGCTTTTGCCCACCGCTTAACTCATGCGGGTAACGTGTTAATAAATTTTCCGGTTCGGGTAATTTTACTTTCTCAAAAAGTTCGATTGTTTTTTGCTTCGCTGTTTCTTTATTTACTTTTTGATGTAATTGTATCGCTTCCATCACCTGGTAACCGCAGGTGAAAACCGGGTTTAATGAGGTCATCGGTTCCTGGAAGATCATCGCAATTTTATTACCACGTATGCTGTTTATTTTTTTGTGGGATAATTTAAAAAGATCAACCGGTTCATCCTGCCCAAATAAAATTTCACCGTTTATCACAGCCTGTTTTGGCAAAAGTTGTAAAATGGATAAAGCAGTAACCGATTTACCAGATCCGCTTTCGCCAACAATGGCAACCAGTTCTCCTGCTGCCACATCAAATGAATTATTGCTTACAGCAGTACTTGATGTACCATCATTATTAAACTGAATGGAAAGGTTTTTTATGGAGAGGAGTGGGGCATTCATTTTATTAAAACTTCAAATGCCTTACTGTTAAACCATCGTTTATCAACTGCTTTAAAGAATCAATACCGATTTTTAAATGGCGCTCTACATATTCTGTTGTAACTTTTTTATCACTCTCTTCTGTTTTAACACCTTCGGGTACCATGGGGCTGTCACTCACTAGCAACAAGGCACCCGTTGGAATTTTATTGTAGAACCCAACAGTAAAAATAGTCGCTGTTTCCATATCAATGGCATAAGCCCTTACCTGCTGCAGATACTCTTTAAACACTTCGTCATGCTCCCAAACCCTTCGGTTGGTAGTATAACAAACGCCTGTCCAGTAATCGCATGAAGAATCCCTGATGGTAGTTGAAATGGCTTTCTGCAAAGCAAATGCCGGCAAGGCCGGAACTTCTGGCGGAAAATAATCGTTGCTTGTACCTTCGCCCCTGATGGCAGCAATGGGCAATATCAGATCACCAATTTTATTTCTTTTTTTAAGTCCGCCGCACTTGCCCAAAAATAAAACAGCCTTGGGTTCTATGGCTGTTAAAAGATCCATTACCGTTGCAGCGCCGGGGCTGCCCATTCCAAAATTAATAATGGTGATATTGCTGGAAGTAGCACATTGCATTGGTTTGTCGGAACCCACAATTTGCACCTTATTCCATTCGGCAAACATGTTTACATAATTACTGAAATTGGTGAGTAAAATGTACTCTCCAAAATTTTCTAATTTTTCACCGGTGTATCTTGGTAACCAGTTGTTTACTATTTCTTCTTTTGTCTTCATATCTTTCAGTTAAATTATTTAAAGATACAAAATTCTTTTCGCTGTAGAGATTGACCATGATCAAGATTGACTATCCACCATATCAACCCAAAATAAAAGAAGAGGCCGGCAAGGAATTCATCTTTGATGAATTTCGAAAACGATGGGTAATTCTTAATCCCGAAGAATGGGTGCGGCAGAATTTTCTGCAATATCTTACCCAAACAAAAAAATACCCGGCATCTTTAATTGCTGTAGAAAAGGAGATAAAGCTGGGCGAACTTAGGAAGCGTTTTGATGTGGTGGTATATGACAGAAACTCAAAGCCCTGGATGATTGTTGAATGTAAGGAGATGAATGTAGTGTTGGATAAATCAGTACTGGACCAGGTTTTGCGATATAATATTTCACTTGATGTGCCTTACCTGGTTATTACCAATGGCAGCCATTGTTATGCATTTTTTAATAAGACGGGTCAGCTGATTGAATTGAATGAACTGCCTTCTGCCTGATCAGCTTCTTCTTGTTTGAATGGCCATTTCTTCTGTAGTTTCGCCATGATGAAATATGCGATTAATCCGCAACCAAAAACAATGCCGAAAGAAATAATGCTTTTGATACCAGTGCAACTGAATAATAAAAGCCAGATGATGATGGCAAGAATAACCGGCAATGGGTAAAGCGGCATTTTATAAGGAAGCTGCTGTGTACCATTCCTTCTTCTTAATAATATTACCCCTGCAGCCTGTGCAATGAACTGTATCATTATCCGCATGGCTAATATGCCACTGATAACATCCGACATGCGGAATAACAAACTGAATACAAAGCCCAACCCTGCTATCATTAGCAAACTGATATAAGGGAAATTCTTTGTTGGATGAAGCTTTGCAAAAATGCTAAAGAATACGCCATCTTTTGCAGCGGCATAAGGTATCCGGGAATAACCCAATAGCAGGGCGAACAGAGATGCCAGCGCTACCCACAATATCATAATAGTTATTACAACAGCGGCCTTGTGCCCGTAAAGGCGTTCAATAAAAAGGCTTACGATATAATCTTTGTTCCCGGTTTTGGTTAAAGACTGAACTTCCTGCCAGGGAATAACACTGCTCACACTCATGTTCATGGCGAGATACAAAACAGCAATGCCGATAACAGAAATGAACATACTGCGTGGAATATTTTTACCGGGGTTTTTTATCTCGCCACCTAAATGGCAAACATTATAATAACCGAGATAGCTGTACACCGATTTTATGCAGGCTTGTCCAAATACAAAGGAAGCAAGATGAGCCCAGCTAAAATCGGCATTGATATCTTTAAGCGGTTGTAAAAAATTTCCATGTGCGATGCCTCCTACAATTATCCAGCCCAGGGTAAGTATTACGCCCGTCCATAAAAGCACCCCAATCTTTCCGATACTGTCAATCTTCCTGTATAGTAAAATGGTGATCAAAATGATAACGGCACCCGAAACCATTTTCTGTTGCCAGCCATCTAAATGTACCAGGTAGCCCATATATTGTGCAAAACCAATAGCTGCAGAAGCGGCAACCAGCGGGGCTTGTATTACGGTTTGCCAGGTGTACAAGAAACTCATCATGCGGCCTATGCCATTTTTACCGTAAGCCTCTTTTAAAAAATTATAACTTCCACCGGCCAAGGGGTAGGCAGCACCCAGTTCACTCCAGATCATAGCATCTATTAAGGAAAGTACAGCACCAGCGATCCATGCATATAAGAACATGCCGCCCATTAATCCCATTACAATGGGCAGGGTTACAAATGGGCCAATGCCCACCATATCGATCATGTTTACAACAGTAGATTGAAATAAGCCTAAGCTTCTCTGTAATTTTGGAGCAGTCATTCCCTTAATTGAATGCGGAAATTACAATTTTGAATGATAAAAGAAATGGGGTGATGGATTTTTTCCGAATTTGGTAAATACTAAAATCCGATGAGAATCACCAGTATTAAAAGGATCAACAGGAGGCGGAAAACAATTTGCATATAATTTTGTTTTGTAGCTTACATATATAAACGGTACAATGGGAAAAAAAATTGTGATTGCAGTTACGGGAGCCAGCGGTTCGGTTTACGCT
>JAOAUI010000013.1 GCA_030157685.1 Ferruginibacter sp.
GTAAGATTGCAGTTATAGAAAGAAGTGGTTGCACACCACCTGCCAGTTATTTTGTGAACAAAGCTTACAAAGCGCAGCTGGCCGGAGCAGTGGGTGTTATCTTCATTAGTAATGTGGCTGGTAATTATGTGTTTAACATGGGACTTCCTGCCGGCCCTAATCCAACTATTACTATACCATTAATGCTGGTATCAAATAGCTATGGTTCTTTATTAAAAGCCGGTATACTTGCAGGTACGGTAAATCTTTCTTTATCTGCACAAACGGTAACAGCGGGTGATGCCTGTTCTTTTGTAGCTATTTCGAATGCTACTACAACAGTAGCAGGTAGTTGCCCATCAAATTATACTATTGTAAAAACCTGGACTGCAACGGATCAGTGTGGTAATGCAACATCAGCATCACAAACCATAACTGTGGTAGATAATACAGCACCTGTAGTTACTGCAGGAACAATTGCACCTTGTTATGCAACCGTTGCAGCAGCACAGGCAGCAGCCATTGCAGCAACCACTGCAACAGACAATTGCAGTAATAGTTTAACTAAAACCGCCACCACTTCCGGAACCTGCAGTGCAGTAATTATTGTAACTGTAGCAGATGGCTGTGGTAACAGTGCAAGTGTAACTTATAATACCCGTATAGACAATACGCCACCAACTGTAACAGCTGGAACCATTGCTTCATGCTATACAACTGTTGCTGCAGCCCAGGCTGCCGCCATTGCAGCAACAACTGCAACAGATAATTGCCCTGGTACACTTACAAAAACTGCCAGCATTACCGGCAACTGCAGTACAGTGATTATAGTAACAGCTACAGACGGTTGTGGCAACAGTGCAAGTGTAACTTATAATACACGTATTGACAATACACCACCAACAATAACTGCGGGAACCATTGCTTCGTGCTATACTACTGTTGCTGCTGCCCAGGCTGCTGCTATTGCAGCAACAACGGCAACAGATAATTGTCCGGGTTCACTTACAAAAACTGCCAGCACCTCCGGAACCTGCAGTGCAGTAATTATAGTAACTGTAACAGATGGCTGTGGCAAGAGTGCCAGCGTAACTTATAATACACGTATCGACAATACACCACCAACTGTAACAGCCGGAACCATTGCTTCATGCTATACCACTGTTGCTGCTGCCCAGGCTGCCGCAATTGCAGCAACAACTGCAACGGATAATTGTCCGGGAACACTTACAAAAACTGCCAGCACTTCCGGAACCTGCAGTGCAGTAATTATAGTAACTGTAACAGATGGTTGTGGTAACAGTGCCACCAGAACTTATAATACCCGTATCGACAATACGCCACCAACTGTTACAGCAGGAATCATTGCATCATGCTATACCACTGTTGCTGCTGCCCAGGCTGCTGCCATTGCAGCAACAACTGCAACAGATAATTGTCCGGGTACACTTACAAAAACTGCCAGCACTTCCGGAACCTGCAGTGCGGTCATTACGGTCACTGTAACAGACGGCTGTGGTAACAGTGCCACCAGAACTTATAATACCCGTATTGATAATACGCCGCCTGTTGTAAGCTGCAAAGCAAATCAAACCAGGGTTACCAATAATGGGTATTGTACTTACACAGCTGTTGGTACCGAATTTAATGTGTTGAGTGCAACGGATAATTGCCCGGGTGCTGTTGCCTTATCTTTTACTTTAAGCGGTGCAACATCAGGATCCGGAAGTACTACACTTAATGGAACAATATTTAATACAGGTATTACAACTGTTACCTGGAAAGCTACTGATGGCTGCGGCAAGTTTGCAACCTGCTCATTTAATGTTACCGTAAATGACGACCAGAACAGCACGGGTTATATCATATATGCAAAATCGTTAGCTAAATTTGGAGAAGAGAATGATATCAATGGTGATGTGGGTGTTACCGATGCCAATGGCAGCGCTGAGTTTAAGAAGAACACAAATTTGAATCCTTTCTTCGTAAAGGCAAAGAATATTAGTGTGCAATTGCCTGCCAATGTAAGTAACCGGTTTTATACTCCAGCAACCGGCGGGCCAAACCCTCCATTTATAATCTATAATGGTACTGGTGGTTCTGGTACTTTAAATGTTACTGTAAATGGAACCTATAATGGTAACTATAAAAACCTTACTGTTAAGAAAGGCGTAACAGCAACTATTACCGGGAATGACTTTGGCAAGATTACTATTGAAGAAGGGGCGGACGTAACTTTTACTTCCACCGTTATCAATATGCAGCAATTGTTAGTTGAAAAAGGTAAAAAGAATGTGAACACAACCAATGTTTACTTTGCTGCCCCAACTTCTGTAAAGGTTTCTGAAAAAGTTACAGTTGAAGAAGATTGCATGATCAATGTAAATGGCCCGAAAGTTACTTTTTACCTGGGCGATACAAAAAAAGACGAAGAGAAATTTAGTGTAACCGGCGATAATACCATGATTACACTGAATATCATGATACCAAATGGCAAACTGAAAGTATCGGGCGGGCCCAGGTATGGAACTATGACCGGTTGGTTTATTACAGAAAAAATAGAAAGCGACGGAAAGAAAACCACCTGGAATAAATATGATTGTTTTGCAGAGCCACAATTTGCAAAGGGATCATCTGAAAATATTGAGCCTCAAATAAAAGAAAAGCCAATTGAGACAGAAACTCCGGTTGTTGCTGATGTTTTTGCGGTAAAAGTTTACCCCAACCCAACACCGGGTGATTTCAACATACAGGTGATAACCAAAAGCAATGAACCCATTATGGTAAGGATCATGGATGTGAATGGAACATTGGTGCAGGCTTCAACAAAACTAACCAAGCAGGGATTAATTGCACTGGCCAACAGGCTACCCGGTGGAACTTATTTTGTGGAAGTAACCCAGGGAAAAAATCATAGTGTAACAAAACTGGTTAAACTGAATTAACCGGGATCTATAAAACTAAAAGCCGCCTTATCATTAATGAGGCGGCTTTTTCGTATACAAGCATAAAAGAAAAGCTATTTATTTAAAGTGGCGGATGATTAAAAGAACGCAGCTAAAACTTACTGTTCTTCCCGGTAATTGTTTTCAATCTTCTTTTCAATTCTTCTATCAGGTGTAAACCAGATGGCAGCTACTACCACATAAAGGGTAAATCCTACCCACGGATGTATGAATACAGATGCAATGATACCGGCAATATATAGAACAACCGAAAGAATTCCTTTTCGGTCTTTTCCTAATGCCTTTGCAAGGGTTGAATCTTTGCCATGAATAGAAGTGAGGCAATGAGCCAGGATATAATAAGCTACACCGGCCATCATTAAAATAAAGCCATACAATATTACCGGCCATTTACTGAAATGATTTTCGCCCATCCAGGCAGTGGCAAACGGAACCAGTGATAACCAGAATAATAAGTGAATGTTTGACCAGAGAACAGTACCGCTTACTTTATTTACCACCTGCATTAAATGGTGGTGATTGTTCCAGTAAATTCCGATGTAAATAAAGCTGAGTATATAACTCATGAATATTGGTAATAAGGGTTTCAGGTCTTCCGGATTATCGCCATGCGGCACTTTAATTTCCAGAACCATGATGGTGATAATGATCGCCAGAACACCATCGCTGAAAGCTTCCAATCTTCCTTTGCCCATAGGTTTAGTTTATGGGCTGTAATTTATAATAAATAAGCGTAGTATAAAAGAGCGGGTTTTATTTTCACTTCGATAAAAGATCAATAAAGATAAAATGTACAAGAGTGATTCAATTTTATCTCTTTCACTGAAAGAAATAAAATTGAACAAATCGAAGATTGTCAATGAAGATGCACAAAGTACTGTAGCTGGCTAACAAAATTTAAAAATAGCGAAGCTATTTAATCTTCTTTTTCTATATGCTTCTTTTCACTATCGGGCTGCTTGCCTCTTTTATAAATGATAAGCCCATTTAAAAAGTTACGTAATAACTGGTCACCAGCTTCTACAAAACCAGGATGATCTTCGTTTCTGAACAGATCGCCCAGGGCACCTTTGGTAATATCAAAGTCAACCAGTTTTAAAATCTCAATAATATCTTCGTTGCGTAAAGAAAGTGCTACTCTTAATTTTTTAAGTATATCGTTATTACTAAGCATGTTTTAAATTAATTTGTAAATAAAAAAAATCCTTTCGGTAAAGAAAGGATTTTTAAATAAGGTTGTATCATTAAATATTAATAACCGCCTCTGTTGTAACCGCCGTCGCCACCGCCACGGTTTCCACCGCCGCCGTAACCACCACCACCGCCACGGTTTCCACCGCCGCCGTAGCCGCCGCCACCACTTTTCTTGTAGCCACCGCCACCGCCGCCGAAGCTGCGTTTTGGACGATCGCCCTCAGCACGTGGCTGAGATTCGTTAACGATTAACTTACGGCCCTGAACTTCAACTTCGTTTAATGCAGCGATTGCAGCTTTAGCAGCTTCATCGTCTTCCATTTCAACAAAGCCGAAACCTTTGCTACGGCCGTTCATTTTGTCTTTCAAAATTTTAGCACTTGTTACAGTACCATGCTCTGTGAAGAGATTCATTAAATCGTCATCAGTCATAGACCAACTAAGATTTCCTACGTAAATGTTCATTGTAAAAACTTTTAAATAAATAAAAAAGAATAATGACTTAGTTGTTACAATGCACTGAATCGGACTTCAAAAAAGCTACTTCAGTCAATAGCGAAAAACTAAAACCATTAATTAACAAAGTAAAGATAGGTTTTTCCATCAAAAATTGCCAACAAAGGGTTAAAATAGTTAAAATGATAATTTTTGGGGCGGATTGACCTAAAAATCAACCAGTTAACTTGATATTTATTTAATGTTGACTAATAAAAATTTGCTTATCTTCGAAATTATTCAATGTTTTACGCATCAAGTCATATCAATTTCAACTGCCTGGCGAACGCCGGAGGTACTTGTTTTACCATTACAACAACTACCACCACAACCCGTTAGGGTTGTACAATTTCATATCAAACTTTGGGCAAACGCTGTTATCCGGTAAACGGAAATCAGTTCTACATTAATCAATAATCATACATCACATGCAGGTATTAAAATTCGGAGGCAGTTCAGTTGCAAATGCTGAGAACATAAATAAAGTAGTTGAGATCATAAATAATAAAAAGGCAGATATAAAAACGGTGGTGGTTGTTTCTGCATTGGGTGGAATAACCGATTTGTTGCTTAAAACAGCAGCTTTGGCCGAAGCAAATGACGAATCGTATAAAAACATTTTAAAAGAGATTGAAGATAAACACCTGGATGCTGTAAAAGCGTTGATACCGGTTCAGCAACAAAGTGGCGTGCTAAGCCTGGTTAAAACAATTTGTAATGAGGCAGAAGATATTTGCAATGGTATTTTTTTATTAAGAGAATTATCGGCACGTACCAAAGACAGAATCGTTAGTTATGGCGAATTACTTTCTTCACAAATTATTGCAGCAAAATTAAATGCTGTTGGATTGGCAACTGAATGGAAAGATGCCCGGGAAATAATTGTTACCGATAGTAATTATGGAATGGCGGCCGTTGACTTTGCTGCCACCAATAAAAAGGCAGCTGTTTTCTTTGATACATCGGCTTCTTCACTTTTTATCATTCCCGGTTTTATTGCTGCGGATAAAAATAATGTTACTACAACTTTAGGTAGAGGCGGATCAGATTATACTGCAGCAATTCTTGCGGCAGCTCTTAATGCATCGGTTTTGGAAATATGGACCGATGTTTCGGGCATGATGACTGCAGATCCAAGATTGGTAAACAACATCAAACATATTCCACAGATATCTTACCAGGAAGCGATGGAACTTTCGCATTTTGGTGCTAAGGTTATTTATCCGCCAACCATACAGCCGGTAATGAAAAAAGAAATTCCGGTCTGGATAAAAAATACATTTGCCCCGGATGAATTGGGAACAGTTATAAAGAATGAAGCCACAGCAACCGGCACCAGCATCCAGGGCATATCCAGCATTAATAATATTGTATTATTGAGCCTGGAAGGCAGCGGCATGGTAGGTATACCAGGTTTTTCAAAAAGATTGTTTGAAGCGCTGGCGAATGCATCCATCAATGTGATCCTTATTACACAGGGCTCTTCGGAACATTCAATATGTGTGGGTGTGGATGAACATGCCAGCGCAAAAGCAAAAGAGGTGGTTGACAAGGCATTTGCCTACGAGATTGAAACGAATAAGGTAGATCCGATTATTGTTGAAAAAGAATTATCCATCGTCGCCATTGTGGGCGATAATATGAAGAACCATTCCGGCATCAGCGGTAAAATGTTTTCAGCTTTGGGAAGAAATGGCGTTAGTATCCGTGCAATTGCACAGGGTTCTTCAGAAAGAAATATTTCTGCAGTAATTTCTACGGCTGATGTAAAAAAAGCTATCAATGTGTTGCACGAAGAGTTTTTTGAAACAACCTACAAACAAGTGAATTTATTTATCGCCGGCCTTGGAAATGTGGGACAAAAGTTTCTGGATCAATTAATGCAACAAAAGCAATTTTTGCTGGAGAAACTAAGAATTCAGATAAGAGTGGTGGGTATTGCCAACAGCAAAAAAATGTATTTTAATGAAGAGGGCGTTGATATTGTAAACTGGCAATCGGAAATACAAAAGGGCGAAGCGATGAACCTGGCAGAATTTGTATCAACCATACAAAATAAAAATTTACGCAACTCGGTTTTTGCAGATATTACAGCCAATGATGAGCTGGCAACTATTTACGGCTACCTGCTGCAAAAAAGTATTTCGGTTGTGGCATGCAATAAAGTGGCTGCTTCTTCACCCTATGTCTATTATAAAAAACTGAAAGACCTTGCCAACGAGTTTAACAGCCAGTTTTTATTTGAAACCAATGTTGGTGCAGGATTACCGATCATAGGCACATTGAAAGACCTGTTGCACAGCGGCGATAAAATAAACCGCTTACAGGCTGTATTGAGCGGCACTTTAAATTTTGTGTTTAATAATTACGACGGAACAAAAAGTTTTGCATCGGTTGTAAAGCAGGCGCAGGATGAGGGCTACACAGAACCAGATCCAAGGCTTGACCTTAGCGGCAAAGATGTAATGCGTAAGATCATGATCCTCGCACGTGAGTCGGGTGAGCAAATGGAGATGGAAGATATCAGTAATAATTCCTTTATGCCAGAAAGTTGTATGACCGGCTCTGTTGCAGATTTTTATGCAGCCATGGAAAAAGAAGAAGCGCATTTTAAAAAGATACTGGATGCTGCGAAAGCTGCGGGTAAAAAATTAAAATTCGTTGCCAGTTATGATAAAGGCAAAGCTGCCGTAGGTTTGCAGCAGGTAGATGAGCAAAGCGATTTTTATCATTTGTATGGAAAGGATAATGTGGTGTTGTTTTATACAGATCGTTATCCTGAGCAGCCATTGGTGGTTAAAGGTGCCGGAGCCGGAGCAGCTGTGACTGCATCGGGTGTGTTTGCGGATATCATTAGAGCAGCAGCAAATTGATACTGAGTGTTTTTTAATTGAACCACATAGGAAGATAGGGACATAGCAAAAACATAGAATTAACTATGTGTTTTTCTATTGTGTATTATACTCTATGTGGTTCGAAAAAAATAATTCATCATGAAAAAAATAAAAGTAGCAGTTCCCGCAACCGTAGCAAACTTGGTTTGTGGCTTTGATATTTTGGGAATGGCACTGAATGACCCCTGCGATATCATGGAGTTGGAACTGACTGATGAACCCATCATCAACATTAAACATACAGATGACTACGGATTGCCCGAAGCTGCTGAGCAAAATGTTACAGGCGTTGCTTTGCAGGCATTGATAGAAGATTATGGAAATAATATTGGATTTAATGTAACCGTATACAAAAATATAAAACCCGGCAGTGGCCTTGGTTCCAGTGCTGCCGGTTCAGCAGGTGCTGTTGTTGCAGCTAATCATTTACTCAACAATCATTTTAGTAAAGAAGACCTGGTTAGGTTTGCCATGAATGGAGAAAAACTGGCAACGGGTGTTAAGCATGCTGATAATGTAGCACCATGTATTTACGGCGGTATTACTTTGGTACGTTCGGTTTTCCCTTTGGATATAATTTCATTAGCAGCACCTGATTTATTTGTAACAGTTGTGCATCCGCAGATTGAAGTGAGGACAGCAGATGCCCGGCAAATTTTACGTAAAGAAGTACAATTAAAAAATGCAATCAAGCAATGGGGCAATATTGCAGGTTTGGTTGCAGGAATTTTAAAGAATGATATTCCGCTGATCGGCCGTTCGCTGGAAGATGTGATTATTGAACCTGTAAGAAGTATTTTAATTCCCGGCTTTGGTGTGGTAAAGCAGATGAGTAAAGAAGCTGGTGC
>JAOAUI010000014.1 GCA_030157685.1 Ferruginibacter sp.
TGTTTGGTAGTAAAGTTAAGTACAAAACTGCGGAAATGGATTTTAGTATGTTATGATGTAGTTAAAGGAGACAGATATCTTAAAATCAAAGCATACTTGTCTGAGAAGGTGAGGCTTTGGGGAAAAATCTTAAATTTATGTGCTGCCATCGTTTGGTCTCGGATGGATGGGAACACAGACAGCGGCACAAAATTCCTTTCATCGGGGATTTTAAATAATTCCGGCAAAACACAATTAAAGATCCACAATGGTTTACCGTACAAGTGAGTGACACAACGATGATGCCATGAAAAACAAATGTCGGTAACAAAAAACTAAAAACCACAAACCCTAAACATCTTAATCAAACTCATTCCTGAACCCAAAACTCTTTACATTCTTCACACTTTCCATTACAATATCATCCTGGTATTCTTTAAAGGCTTCCAGTTTGCCGGCAATGGAAGTATCGTGCAGGGCAAGTATTTGTGCGGCAAGGATGCCGGCGTTTTTTGCACCGTTAAGAGCAACGGTTGCAACGGGTACGCCATAAGGCATTTGTAAAATAGAGAGTACAGAATCCCAGCCATCTATACTGTTGCTGGACTTTACCGGCACGCCGATAACGGGTAGAATGGTTTGTGCGGCAATCATACCGGGCAAATGTGCGGCGCCGCCTGCACCTGCAATGATCACTTTTATGCCACGTTCTTTTGCTTTGGTTGCATAGTCACGCAGGCGCTCGGGTGTGCGGTGTGCCGATACGATTGTTAACTCAGGTTCTACTTCAAACTGGCGAAGCATTTCGGCTGCGCCTTTCATAATGTCGAGGTCGCTTTCGCTGCCCATTACTATGCCTACAAGTGGATTGCTCATTTATTTTTTAATTTAATCTGGTTGATTACTAATCATCTTACGGGTAAAACTAATTATATTTTTTGAGTTTTTATCGCAGAGAAAATGAGGTACAGAGATTACGCAAAGGAAAATACATCTTTGCGTAATCTCCTTTTCTCTTTTTCTCTGCGTTGAAATCTATTTCACCAAATCTCCCTTCAATCTTAATAATTCCGTTTCAGCAAGTTTTGTATTATAACGTGCAGCTATCAAACGATCATAAGCAAGTTCTAAACTTTTTTGTGTTTCTCTCAATTCAAGATAAGTGGTTATACCCAGCCTTAATCTTTCTAAAGAAATAAAAACGTTTTCTTTTGCCAGCAGGATATTTTCTTCTTCCAAAGCCAGTGTTTTCTTCTGTAGTTCGTAATCTTTAAAGGCATTGGTAATGCCCATGTCTATCTGCGACTTTTGATTTTTGTACACAATGTTGAGGTAATCAATATCAAGCTGGGCCTGCTTTATCTGGCGGCGCACATTAAAGCCGTTTAAGATGGGGATGGTAATACCCACACCATAATTGAAACCATTGTTGCGGTTGTACAAAAGTGTAAAAGGGTTTACCACCGTTTTATTTTCTGTTTTGGAATAACTGTAAGCCGAGTTGAAAGTAACCACCGGATAACGATCGGCCTTTCTTTCTTTTAAAGTGAGCTTACCAATATCAATATTTTTTTTGGTGAGCTGCAGTTGCGGATTGGTTGTTTCAACAGTGCCCATAATATCTCCTAAAATAATATCGTCTCTGAAAATGATACTATCCGACACTTCGTAACGGGTATTCATCTCTACATTCATCAGTTGGTTCAGCTGTTCCTTTAGCTGGTCAATTAAAGTTTGTTGTTTAAGGCGTGCTGCTTTTTGTGCATTTAAATCTACTTTGCCCTGCAATACATCGGGCTTGGCACCCAGGCCCACACTGAATTTTTTTTCAGCAATTTTTACCCGTTCTTCATTAATGCCCATTTGGTCTTCAATGGCTTTAAGCTGTTGCTTTTGCCTTACAATGTTGTAATAATTATTGATTACGGCTGCAACAGAATTGATGATCTGGTTTTTAATATTCAGTTCTCCAAGTAAAACAAATTGTGATAGTTTATCACGGGTGGCAAACATTTTAAAACCGTCAAACAATGTCCAGTTGAGTTGTACAGCGCCGTTTAAATTATTGGAGCGTACGCCTTTGCTTTGTCTTTTGGTTCCATCGGCCAGTTCCTGTTTTTGGTTATTGTTATTATACACCAAACCTGCAGTTGCATTTACCCTGGGTAAAAATGCAGCACGGGCATAGGATTTATCAAGCGCATAGGAAACAGAATCGTTACGAAGTAATTGTATGTCGAAATTATTTTCGATGGTAGCAGCAATGGCCTGTTCAACCGTTAATTTGTTTTGTGCAAACAGCGGCTGACTGAAAATGATGATCAGCAAAAACGAATTCAATATTTTAAAACAACGGGTCATCTGCTATTTTTTCTGTAACTACTTTACAATTAAATAATATCTTTCTCTTCCTTATCTGTATCAACTTTTTCAACCGAATCAACTTTTTTACCTGCCGCTTCCTCATCCATGGCTTCCAATGCATTTTTCTTTTTCTTGGTAGATAAGAAAGAATACATGGCCGGTATTACAAACAAGGTAAGAATTAATGAAAACATGATACCACCTACCACCACAATACCCAAAGGTATCCGGCTTGTAGAAGCATCTCCCAAAGACAATGCCAATGGCAATGCACCCAGTGACATGGCAAGACTTGTCATTAAAATAGGGCGGAAACGTGCTACGGCAGCATCCATTACAGCAGGTATTTTCTTTACACCGGTTAATTGTATTTTATTGGCAAACTCCACAATTAAAATTCCGTTCTTGGTTACCAAACCAATCAGCATGATCATACCAATTTGCGAAAAAATATTTAAAGTTTGACCAAATATTTGTAACGACAACAACGCACCGGCGATAGCCAGCGGTACAGTAAACATAATAATCAGCGGATCTATAAAACTTTCAAACTGCGCTGCCAATATCAGGAAGATGAGGATAAGCGCCAGTATAAAGGCAAAGCTGGTATTGCTGCCGCTTTCGGCATAATCACGGGATGAGCCGCTGAGTGCAGTGCTGAAGGTTTCATCCAATAATTTTTTTGAGATGGCTTCCATGGCTTTAATCCCATCGCCCACTGTTTTGCCGGGTGCAAGCCCTGCAGAAATGGTTGCCGACTTGTACCGGTTAAAATGGTAAATGGTTGGCGGGCTGTTATCTTCTTCAAAACTAACCAGATTATCTAATGGAATCTGGTTGCCGGCATTATTGCGTACATAAATTGATTTCAGGTCGGATGGATCATCCCTGTCATCGCGGCTTACCTGTCCCATTACCACATACTGTTTTCCATCTTTGGTAAAAAAGCCAAGCTGGCGGTTGCTTAATCCCAGTTGTAGTGCTTCATTAATATCCTGCACGGTAATACCTAAAGTACTTGCTTTTAAACGGTCAATAATGATCCTTAATTCGGGTTTATTAAATTTAAGATCAACATCGGGGCCCTGGAATACATCGCTTTTATTCGCTTCTTCCAAAAATTTGGGAAGTACCTCTTTAAGTTTTTCAAAATTTACATTCTGTAAAACAAACTGCACGGGTTGGCCGCCACGGCGGTTTACAGAAATGGTTTGTTCCTGTATACTGGAAGCCCTGCCTTCGTTATATTTAGGCAGGTTCTTATTGATCATATCCACAATTTGCTGCTGCGATCTTTTTCTTTCGGAGGGAGGAACCATGGTTACCCTGATAAAACCTGAGTTAACAGCACCTCCCGAAAAACCCGGTGCAGTCATCGAGATCATTACATCTTTTTCAGGAACAGAATCAGTAACTAATTTAGCCAGCTTGTCCATATAGCGGTCCATATAATCATAAGCTGTTCCTTCCGGTGCACTAACCTGTAAACGGAACTGGCTTCTGTCTTCCATGGGTGCCAGTTCGGATTGTATATTGCTGCCGATAAAATAAATGATTGCAAAACAGACACCGATAATGATAAAGGCTGCAATACGAATTCTCATGAACCCTTTTAATAATCTGCGGTAACCGTTTTCCATACCACGGAAAAAAGGTTCTGTTTTTTCATAAAACTTCGAATGCTTTGGTTTCTTTTTCGTCATCAGCACATTCAGTACCGGTGTGAGGGTTAAAGAAACCAATGCCGAAATAAGTACAGCGCCGGCCACCACTATTCCAAACTCCCGAAACAGCCTGCCTACAAAACCTTCTAAAAATATAATGGGTAAAAACACAACGGCCAGTGTGATGGAAGTGGAGATAACAGCAAAATAAATTTCTTTAGAACCTTCCCTGGCAGCCTTCCATTTTTCCATGCCGGCCTCCATCTTTTTATAAATATTTTCGGTAACCACAATGCCATCATCAACCACCAGGCCGGTTGCCAGTACAATGGCCAGCAGGGTTAATACATTGATGGTAAATCCAAAAAGGTACATGATGAAGAAAGCACCGATTAAAGAAACCGGGATATCTATCAGCGGCCTGAATGCAATAAGCCAATCACGGAAGAAAAGATAGATAATAAGGATAACCAGTACCAGCGCAATGATAAGGGTTTCTTTAACTTCTGAAATTGATTTTTTAATGAATTTGGTTTGATCCAGCGCAACCTGCAGCTCAATATCCTCGGGAACGTCTTTTTTAATTTGCTCAAGCCGTTTGTAAAACTCATTGGAAATGGCAACGTAATTAGAACCGGGTTGCGGAATGATTGCCAGGGCAATCATAGGTACACCACTTTCCTTTAAAACAGACTCTTCATTTTCAGGCCCCAGCACAACATCTGCAACATCGCTTACTTTAATATCGGAGCCGTTTACATTTTTTACAACAACATTTTTAAATTCTTCTTCGGTATTTATTTTTCCAAAGGTTCTTACTGAAAGTTCGGTTGCATTACCGGATATTTTACCAGATGGCAGCTCCACATTTTCCCTTACCAGTGCCGATCGTATATCACCAAAAGTGATAGAATAGGCGCTCATCTGTGTTGTGTTGAACCAGATACGCATGGCATATCTTTTTTCGCCCCAGATATTGATACCGCTTACGCCCGGTATGGTTTGCAAACGCTCCAGCAGGTTGTTGTTGGCATATTCTGTTACCTCCAGCTGGTTACGGGTGTTGCTTTGCACCGTCATGGAAATGATGGGGTCGCTGCTGGCATCGGCCTTGGATACAACCGGTGGTGAAGGAATATCATCGGGCAGCGAACGGGTAGCTTGTGATACTTTATCACGTACATCATTGGCCGCACCTTCCAGGTCGGCACCCAGTTCAAACTCCACATTAATATTGCTGCTGCCCTGGCTGCTGGATGAGGTAATATTTTTTACACCGGCAATACCATTCACCGCTTTCTCCAATGGCTCGGTAATCTGCGATTCGATAATATCTGAATTGGCTCCGGGATACGAAGTACGTACGCTGATGTTGGGCGGATCGATGGCAGGATAATCTCTTACTCCCAGAAATTTAAAACCAATTACACCAAATAAAATGATGATGATACTGAGTACCATTGCCATTACGGGCCGCCTTAAACTGATCTCGGATATATTCACTTAGAACCCTTTTATGGTTTATTAACTTTACTGATAATTACTTTTGAGCCCTGCTTAGTGGTTAACAAACCGGTTATTATAATGGTATCGCCTGCTTTAAGGCCCGATGTGATCTCCACCATAGAAGAATCCCTGATACCGGTTGTTACTGTTTCCATATTTGCTATTCCGTTTCTGTAAACAATAACCTGTTTATTTCTTGCTTTTGGAATAACGGCTTGCGAAGGGATCATCAGTGCTGCATCATTTTGCCCCAGGTCTATCTTTACTTTTACAAATGCGCCGGCAATAAGATCTGCATCAGCTTTTTCAACAACTGCCCTCACTCTAAGGCTGCGGGTTTCTTCGGCAATATTATTTTCAGTGGCTATAATCCTTGCAGCGTATATTTTCTCATTATTATCCATAGTGAACTGGATCCTGCCACCAGGTTTCATACCGGTGCCATATTTTTCCGGTACGGTAAACTCCAGCTTAAGCTGGCTTATTTTCCTTAATGTACTGATGGTTGTAGCGGGTGTTATATAAGCACCAATGCTGATGTTGCGTAAACCAAGCCTTCCGCTGAAAGGCGCTCTCAGTGAAGTTCTGCCAATACTGGTCTGTACAATATTCATATCGGCCTGTATATTATTTACTGAAAGTTTATAGGTTTCTACTTCCTGCACACTTACACCACCAATCTTTAACAACGCATCATATCTGGCTAATGTTTCCTGTGCAACTTTTAACTGTATCCTTAATTTACTGAGTTGCGCCTGCAGATCGCCATCGTATAATTTTACCAGCATGGCACCCTGGCCAACATTGCTGCCTTCATTAAAATAAATGCCTGTTACCCTGCCCGATACTTCGGGATGCAGTTCTGTTTCCTCAGCCGGCATTAAACTGCCGGGCATTTCAATATCCTGGGCTAAAGTTTGGGGTGTAACCAAAAATGCTTCTACTTTGGAAGGGGGCTTTTTATCACCACCTGCGCCTGGCTTCTTTACATCTTTATCAGATGATTTGCAGGCAGCAAAAATTAGGGGTATTAAAATCAGTAAAAGAAAAGCAGGTCTCATTTTGTATATCACGTGTATGTTGTTTTAGTTAGACGCTGTTTTAACATGAAACTGTCGCATAAGTTCCTGAATAATAGCCAAAACGGTAAAAAAAAGGTATTAACGGAAATTACACAGGATAAAACCCATTTTATGATCTGGCTACAACTTTCACTGTCTGTTTTATCCGGTTGGCCTGGTGTATCAGTTCCTGCTTTTCTTTACTTAATATGGTAATATGGCCCATTTTACGGCCTGGCTTGGTTTGTTTTTTCCCGTAGATATGTACAAACACATTTTCAATCTGCAGAATTTCATTCAACCCTTCATAAATGGCTTCTCCTGTATAGCCCTCGGCACCCAAAAGATTTACAATGGCAGCGGGTAAAATATGTTCGGTACTTCCCAACGGGTAGCCAAGCATTACCCGCCACAGCATATCAAATTGCGAACTGAAATTTGCTTCAATGGTATGATGACCGCTGTTGTGTACCCTGGGAGCGGTTTCATTTACAAAAACATTGTCATCAATATCAACAAATAATTCCACTGCAAAAATACCCGGACTTTTTAAATCTTTAACCACTTTTAAAGCAATGGCTTCTACCTTCCACAATACTTTTTCAGGAATATCAGCAGGGCTTATCTGGTAATCCAGTAAATTAAGCCGGTTATCAAAAACCATATCCACAGAAGGATACAGGGCATTTTCGCCATTATCGGCCACTGCAATAATTACAGCAATCTCTTTTTTTATGGTAACCAGTTTTTCCAAAATAGCCGGTGCATCAAATCCTTTGGCAAGGTCATCTTTGGTTCTCAGTAATTCAACACCACGGCCATCATAACCACCCATAGCCAGTTTATGGGCTGCCGGTAAAAAAACCGTGTGGTGGTTTAAGTCGGCCTTATTTTGGGTTATGATAAAATCACTGGTAGGAATTTCGTTGTCTTTATAAAACTGCTTTTGTAAAATTTTATTTTTAATTGTTTTTAGCGCCGCCGGTTTTGGGTAGATGCGTACTCCTTCATCTTCCAGTTTTTGCAGAGCATCTTCATTCACCGCTTCAATCTCAATGGTTAAAGCAGTAAGGCCTTTTCCAAAATTGTAAACGTCATCAAAATTGCTGATGTCGCCTTTGGTAAAATGATGGCATAGGTGAGCTGCCGGGCAGTTCTCATCATTTTCCATAACAAATGTTTCAACCGGGTAATTGGCTGCTGCCTGAAGTAACATACGGCCAAGCTGGCCACCACCAAGGATGCCGATCCTGAGCGTAGTCGAAGGGCGGTTGTGCAAGAGCCGAGCGGAGTCGAGGTTCGGGTTAATATTCTGTTCGATGTTTTTATATTTATGATGAGACAAATTATTGCATTGCGAAAGTAATTGAAGCATGTGAAAATTCCCTTGAATCAACGCCTTTTTCTTTGCCTTTGACCATCCTTTTATTTGCCTTTCTCTTTCAACAGCATCTTTTAAAAACGGGATGGTTTCATAGTATTCTAAAATAAGCGGTCTCTTTTTAAATGTGTAACAAGTTTCATATAACCCATTAATATGCTCTTCAAATCTTCTCATTAAGTCATCAGTTAAACCGGTATAGTATGAGTTATCATTGCATAGAATGACATAGACATAAAAGGCTTCCTGTTGGGTGTTGTAAAACATATATGTAATTTAATAAACTTTCATTTAACTACCCGTACTTCGACTTCGCTCAGTACTAGCAAAAAAATCCTTCGACTTCGCTCAGGACTTTATTACCTTTGAATGAATAATGATACCGGATTATCCACATAAAATCTTTTCTGATAAGCGC
>JAOAUI010000015.1 GCA_030157685.1 Ferruginibacter sp.
TAAAAATAAAAACCTGCAAACAGAAGTTGATGCCTGTTATTTGTATAACAAACTGGCCGAAGTTGAAGATGATCCCACTGTAGCCAATGTGTTCAGGCAAATGAGTGAAATTGAAAAAGGACATGCAACTGCTTTTTTGCAGCGACAGGGATTGACTGAACTTCCTCCGCCATCCTTCAGGGCAAAAACATTAAACAGGATTGGTAAAATATTTGGGTACGATTATATTCTCGGTGTTTTAATGGACACTGAAAAAAGTATTTCCACTGCTGTAATTGCTGCCAAAAATAAAAACAAATTACCCATCACGGGTACAGAGGCAAATCACGTAACCATTTTGCGTTCTCTGCTGGAAAATGAGTCAAAGGTAACTGGTAGCAACCTGGCTAAATTCGAAAGCAGGCACCGCTCTGTTGGAGGCAATGCATTAAGGGCAGCAGTGTTGGGCGGTAATGATGGACTGGTATCTAACTTTAGTTTGGTGATGGGCATTGCGGGTGCCACATCAGGGCAAAGCGGTGTTTTACTTGCCGGCGTTGCCGGTTTGCTTGCAGGGGCGTTATCTATGGCATTGGGAGAATGGATTTCTGTAAAAAGTTCGCAGGAGCTTTCTGAGAACCAGATGCAGCTGGAAATGGATGAACTGGAAACAAATCCTGAAGGAGAACAAAAAGAGCTGGCATTGATTTATATTGCAAAGGGTATACCAGAAGACCAGGCACATACTATGGCTGCAGAAATTATGTTGAACAAAGACCATGCTTATGAAATATTGGTAAAAGAAGAATTGGGTATTAATGCCGAAGAGTTAAAAGGCTCTGCCATGGAAGCAGCCATTTATTCTTTTATTCTTTTTGCAGCTGGTGCGGTGATACCGGTTATTCCTTTCTTTTTTACCAGTGGTACAACTGCCATTGTAATCAGTGTGGCAGGGAGTGCGTTGGGTTTGTTTTTAATCGGCTCTGCTATAACATTATTCACAGGAAAAAGTATCTGGTTTTCGGGTTTAAGGCAGGTAATATTTGGCCTTGCTGCAGCAGCTATCACATTTGGTATTGGAAAATTGATTGGTGTTTCATTAGCCGGGTAAAATTTTTAATGATGCTGTTTCTGCAAACTAAGAATAAACTGATACTTTCGTTATTGTAAAACACAACGAATGGGAGAAGTTGAACTCCAGCCAAATAATAATTTACTCGTCATTCATGCCGTAATTATTGTTTACGGCGATGCAGCCAATGAAAGCCTGGCTTTTCAAATCGCAACCGATATTGAAAAATTCTGGAACGATGCCGAAGGCAAATCAGCCATTCGTGATGGCTGGTTTTCAAAGAAGATCTATGATGTAAGGTTTAACATCACAGGTAAATTTGATAGAGAGCTTAAGCCGCAGATTGTTTTTGAAAACACCAATCCACGCAATAATTATTTCCGCATTGAAGAATTTGCCATTGGCGATATTTCATTCGTTGATGGATTAAATTCCAATACCGGTTATTTTAAACTGCAAAACATAATTGATAATTCCACAACCGCAGCACATGAATTTGGACATACACTTGGTTTGGAACATCCGCACCATCTTGATATAAGAGGTGGTGGAACACCCGGTATTATGTATCCCCGTGGCACTTTGGTTGATCCGCATTTTCAATACTATCCAGAAGTAGCTGCCGGAGAAAAAGGAGGTACGCTCAATCCGTTCACCCGTAAAGTCTTACAAAAAGATATTGACGATCTGCACCTGGCAGACCTTGATTTTAATGAAAAAGGAATGGCTGTCATTGGCGGCTTTTCATCTGTATGGCACGAAAAATATTTGCCTGAACAGGATTAACAAAATTCAATTATCTTCATTGCCATTTATATTTTGATCTATGGCAATACTCAGCATTAATAATCTTACAAAAAATTACGGAAAAATAAGGGCGCT
>JAOAUI010000016.1 GCA_030157685.1 Ferruginibacter sp.
TTTACCCGGGCGGCCTTTTGAATGGTAGTCTAAAGCTTCCTGTTTGCGTAAGTCTTTTGCCATAAAATATTTTTATTCCAATTCCAAGGGAGTGAATTGGATTGGATCTGATCGGATATTAAGGTTTTATTTTTTTTGTAACAAGCATTTGAAATTCTATTCAGCTTCATTGGCGTAATGCACTTGCCGATGTTAAATCGGCATCCCGAATTTATTCGGGACTTGTACGGTGAAAACGCTGTTCAGTTTTTTTACCCTCGTAATTTGAAAGTCAAATTAACAAGGAGATGCAATTTACGCAAAATAGGGGATAGCAAGCTTTAAATCAGCTTATATTAGCTTTAACTTTAAAACTCCAGGTAACAGCAAATTCTGCTACAATTTCGCCTGCTGCATTTCTGCCATGCGATTTTGTGGTGATGATCTTTCCTTCATTGCTGAAAATAGCGTCTTCAATGGTTCTTTTTATAGTTGCACCATCCTCGCAGGTAAATATGGTAATACCGGTTGCTTTTTTCATAAAATTGCCTTCAATCTTTACTACCAGCATACTTACAGCCGGTTGCCTTTTATGCAGGTGCATCAGGCATAGCAGGCCCGTACTCATTTCGGCAGCCATGCTCAGGCAGGCAAAATAGGTGCTTTTAAAAGGATTCTGACTAAACCATTTGTATGGAACTTTTACCGAGCATTTATTTTCATCGGCATCTACAACCCTTACTCCGCAAAAAAATGCGCTGGGTAATTTAGAAAGCATGAACAGTTTAAATTTAAACGGATGCTTTATGAGTTGGAGGAAATCGTTGGCGTTTGACATTGAAAATTATTTGTTGAGTATTGAATATTGAACATTAAGATAAAAACTATCAATATCCAATGCCCAATTATTACTTTCCATACATTTCCGGATTCAGCGCCCTTGGGCTCCACATCTCTAAAAAAGATTGAACCTTTCGTTGGTCGTAACTTTTTTTACCGTCTTCCAGGTATTCGCTGTTTTGGGTATGTATGCGTTTCCCATTTTGATCCAGGATGATGAATGTGGGGAACCCAAAACGCTGTGCGTAACCATATTTTGCAAACACGGGTTTGTTCTCGTTTTCTTTACTGTAGTTTAAATGATACCAGATAAAGCTGGCATTAATTACCGAATCTATTTTTGGATCAGCCTTGCAAAAACGTGCAAACTCAATGCACCAGCTGCACCAGTTGCCACCGCCCTGAAGCAATACATACTTATTTTCAGCTTTTGCTTTTTTAACAGCAGCAGCAATATCCTTTGCTGCATCGGCATCGGGGTGGTATAATTTATTTCCTTCTGTTTGTGCATTACTAACAACTGTTATCAAACAAAAAATAACGAAAATTAATTTTTTCATGAATTATTTTTTTACTTCTACCACACAAAGTACAGCATTCTGTCCGCTGTTACTGGCTTTAAAATTTATAGTGCCTGCGCTGCCTGCCGCAAACTGTACACCAGAAACTGCATTTTGCTTTAAAGCGTCGGCCACTTTAGCTCCATAATCGGCACCGGTACTTTTTGAAATGGCATTATTTACAGCATACCAGTCAATAGCCTGCTTTGTTACCACGATTGCAAACACATCTTTGTTACCAACATTATCGGGTACTAAACTTTTACCACGTGGAAAAAGCCGGTAACCGGTAATGCCGCAATAAGGAGAGAAGGCAGTTTTGGTAGCATCTTCTTTATTTGGGTAAGGAAATAAAGTATAACTGCTGCCATCTGTTTCCTGGCCAAAAATATAAATGTTGCACTCTGTAGAATTTTTTATTTCCATTTTAAATTTAGTGCCTGGTGCAACGGTGCTAGCGGTTTCAAAAACATTACCTGCTTTTACTTTTAAAGGAATATATTTTTTATCATCGTTTCTTACCAAACCAATGGCAGCTTCAAAAGCAATGTTATTAGCTGCCCCCATTTTGGGCATCGGGTCTACACCATAAGCCTCTCTCACAAATTCTTTAAAGTCGGCATAACGAACCCAGCCAACACCATTTTCTCCCCATTCCGGTCCCCAGCTGTTCATAATCTGAAAAGCCTGTTTGCGGTCATCATAACCTATAACACACATGGCATGGCCGCCAAAACCTGCCTGGCTGCGGTCTTCATCAGTTGGTGCCCACATTTGTTTTCCCATCATACCCTGCATAAAGCTTCCGCCTACCATCATGCCAATTACAACCGGCGCATCTTTTGCCAAATGTTCTTTAACAGCACGTACATTAATGCCCTCGGTACTTTCACCATCAGTTAATCTTGTAAAGCCATGCAGTTTATTTTGCGAAGCTTTATTATAAAGTGTTGAATTTGCCTGCCTGCTGCAATCCTGGTCATCGTAAGGAAAATCGTTGTAAGCAACCACACCTTTGGTGCTCATAAACTCCATGGCGTTTTGAATATATGCCCCCTGGCAACCTTCCAAACCAATCTGGTTATACACAAATGCCGGACTGAATGCTGTACTGTTTCCACTTATGTTTTTTGATGCTGCCTCTACAATGGTACGGGCTGCATAGGTACTGCTCCAGGCAACACAGCTTCCCTGCTGGCCCTGGTTTTGCCTGTCGGGTGCAAATCTTAAAAGCGAAACCATTTCGGGCAACGGGTTCTTTGTATTGTCGTCGGCAAGGCCCTCGTAAACATTTGCTTTTTTAAACTGCTCGGGACTAAAACTGTAACCGCTTTGCGAAAAAAGATTTTTTACAACATCTGTAACGCCACCACCAGAACCATTTCTGAAAAAGAAAAAATATGCGGCACCGGCAGCTACCAATAATAAAAGAATTTTTTTTCCTCCGCCACCGCCTTTGAATAAAGAAAGCAACAAGGGTAAAAAGGCCAGCAATCCTCCGCCACCTCCGCCACCTCTTCCACCACCACCTGATGTATTACTGTCGTCAAAATCCTGTTGATCCTGCGGATCATCTTCCATACGTATTGGCATTGTAAATAATTTTAGAGTTTAAAAATAAGGAGATTTTTGATAATACCTCTTTGGTTTTACTCTACTATGCCGGGCTGTCTTAATTTATTCTAAAACCAGGTTACTGTTTTTCGGATATTTAACTGAATATTTAAAGTCAACTTTCTTTTCTTTCCCTGGCTCCAATTGAATTGTCCATTTTAATTTCCCGGTTTCAGCATCAAGTTCAGCTTCTTTACTTTCTATTTTATCTACTTCCACTTCTTTCATGGTACTTACCGGAAACTGGTCTTCTACAATTAAATTGATGGATTGCTTTTTATTATTACGGATGTTTATCTCAAATGTTCTGTAATCAATTTTATTACTACCCAGGAATTGTTTTTTGCTGTACTCTTTTACACTTACTCTTTTTACAGAAATGTTTTTATCTCTGCCTAAAGAAATATTTAAGGTATCGCCGGCTGTTTTCGGATTGATCATGGCTTTGCCCAAAAAAGTGCCTTCAAAAAATAAATTGCTTTCACCTTCCAATAGGTTCAAGTCATTCCAATCGGTAATTTTTGCTGTAAGAAAAACGTCCTGGTCAAGTTTAGGTACGCAATAATATTCATATTGGGCAGGCACTTCCATTGTTTTCATTTCTACTGTAGCTACTTTACCATCATTCAAAATGCTGTAAGGCATTTCAATATCAAATGAAAAACTGGTACTGTTTTCTTTTTCAGAAACAGTTAAGGGGATGCTGGCTGCTGCAACACTCGAAGAAACACTTCTTGCTTCTCGTTTTGTGCCATAAGCAGATGTTACAACAACTTCTTCAAGGTTTGTACTTCCTTTACGTAAAGCTATGTTCATAGTATTGGATGATACAAATAATTCCCTGCTTTGCAGTCCGGCGGCAGAAAAAACCAGGGTTGTTGCATTTTGCGGAATTGATAAACTGAAAACACCATTTGCATCTGCTGAAACACTACTTCTGCTGCCTTTTACCATAATTGATGCAAATGGAATAGGTTGCCCTTGTTCGTCTGTAATTCTGCCAGCAACTTCTCTTACATTTGGATTATAATAGCTGTTGTTACTTACGCCGTAAAATTGTGGAGTAAGATAATGCAGGTACCAGGTTGGAAGCTGAGGTTTTTCTCCGTTCTGTTTTGGATTAGCAGTTGATAAAGTCAGTTTCACATCTTTCCAGTCTTCGCCTGATGATTGATATACATTTGCTTTATAAGCCATGGTGATAGGGTGTTTGATATCAATAACCCTGATATCATAAGTAGGATACCAACCTGCTTTATCAACAAAATAACTTAAACTGAAATCGGCATTTACTGTTTCGTTACTTTGCACTTTTACTACTACTTCGCTGGTTGCTGTAGTGGCCTGTTTGTTAAGTTCATCCCGTTGTTTATTCAGCTTTACTATTTCTGCATTTAATTTCTTTAGTGTTTTAGTTATTTCAGTTTCCTTTTGTTTTAAATCCATTAAACGTAATCGGTGAAAATCGGCAGCGTCTTTTAAATCTGTCATTTTAAGGCCTGTGTTTTGTGCTACAATGCCCTGATTTTTAGAAAGCAGGGTTTCTTCATTGAGGTAAATGCTCATCATGTTGTTTTCGAAATTGATCTTATCCTGTATAATTTCTTTTTGATCATCTACTTTTTGCATGTCGGCCTGTTTGGCCTGCTCCTGCAGGTAGTTGAGCTTATGTACTACTGAAAGCACGGTGAAGTTCCCTTCGCCTTTTAGCTGTATACTCTGACTGTTTATATAAGGAGATATACCACTGAAAACAATTTCACTGTTTCCGGGATTTACTGATACTTTGCCTGTACGGTTTATTTGAGCACCGTTTAAAAAAACAGTTGCTTTTTCAATTTTTGTGTCAATTATTTTTTGAATGGATTGAGCGTAAATAATTTGAGAAATTGCAACGGCAATTAGTAACAGCGGTAGTTTTGATTTCATGATATTTTTTTTATCATGATGCAACAGGTTTAAAGTTTACACAAAACTATTTTGAAAGCGTATTTTCTTTTTCCAATATCTCAAACTCCCTGCTAACGCTGATACCATTTTCATCAACCAGTGTAAGAATATGTTTTCCAGGCGAAGGATTCAACCCAAGTTGATGAAAATTTTGCGTGCTGCCAACAAACTCATCATCAATACTCCAGAATATTTTTGCACCTGCCCGGCGATGAGCTGCGGTAAAAACAGTCTTGCCACGTTCGCCGTTTATTTCCAGGGGTACATAAATTTTTGCGTCGGGTTGTGGGTAAATTATTTCTATAAGCTTTCCGGTTTCTGCAAATGCACAGCCGGGTTTAAAGAGCGGGAGTGGTATATAATCTATGTTACGTTGCTTGTAATAAAACTCCATGGCAGGTGATAAGATGAACCAGCTTTTGTGTTGCATGGCTGATGGCGATTCACAAGCTTCTGTAACACGAAAACTTCCTGTTGCATCCAGGTGAACTATTTTATGATAGGCACAAAGTGCAACTTTAATTGCATTGGGCGGCATAAATAATGTATCCACATCCGGACAATCAATATTAGCACGGTAACCGCTTTGACGGCAAACCGGCACATACACAAAATTGTATTTTGGTTTTTCAAACCACTTGCTGTTTGGCAACATTCTAAAAATATCAAACAGAATGGGTGCTGCCGTTTGTATGCCAACCAACCCCGGCCTTCCCTCACCATCGGTATTACCAACCCAAACTGCCACTACATGTTTTGGCGTGAGTCCGATTGCCCATCCATCTCTAAAACCAAAGCTGGTACCCGTTTTCCAGGCAATTTTTTGTGAAGATGAAAATTGTTGCCACAAGCCTTCTTCGCCTGGCCGCATAACATCCTGCATGGCCTGGAAGGCGAACCAGATAGAAGTGGCATCGAGAGGAATGCCTGATACTGGATGCTGGATACTGGACACCGTGTCTTTGGCAGCGATATAATTTGGTGCATGAAAATCTTTTGCATCCAGCTTACCGTGATTTTTTGTTTGATGATTTAATGTACGTGCCATGGATGCATACACACCTGCAAGATCCCACATGGTTACTTCGCAACCACCAAGTATCAAACTCAATCCATAAAAATCGGCATTCTTGTTTAAAGTGGTAATGCCTGTTTGCTGCAGTGTTTCATAAAATCGTTGATACTTGTATTGCTGCAGCATTTTTACTGCCGGTACATTCAAACTTCTTGCTAAAGCCCTGCCGGCTGGTACAGCGCCATCATAACTCAAATCAAAATTCTTTGGTGAGTAACTTCCTATCTGAGTTGGTATATCGGGTATGATAGAGTTAGGCAATATCAATCCATCACTTAACATAGATGCAAATAAAATTGGTTTTAGTGCACTGCCCGGGCTGCGTGGCGCTGCTATCACATCCACATCGGCTTCCATTTCTTTGTTAGCCGCATCTTTAATGTTGCCAACATATGCCAATGTATTTCCTGTTTCTACATCAAGCACCAATGCACAAGCATTATTAATACCATTGCCTTTTAAAACAGATTGATGCTGCTGTAAAATGATTCCTACATTTTTCTGTAGATTACCATCTAAGGTTGTTTTGATCTTTGTTTCCTGTTTCCAGGTTTTATTATCTTTTATAAAACGCTGCAATAGGTGCGATGCATTTTGTGGCAGCCGGTAAGGCTCATCTGGCAGGGGTTCCAGCTTGGCGAGCTCTGCAGCGGCTTTATCAATTTTTCCTGCCTGCAGTAAATTATCAAGCAGTGTATTTCGTTTTTTCAACAATACATTCCTGTTCTTACCAGGATGCACCAATGCAGGCGCATTGGGCAAAACTGCAAGGGCTGCCATTTCGCCCCAGCTTAATTTATCGGCACTGCGGCCATAGTACCTCCATGCTGCAGCATCAAGCCCAACAATATTGCTGCCAAAGGGTGCATTGCTGGCATACAATGCCAAAATATTTTTTTTGGAATAAGATAATTCCAGTCTTACTGCAAGTATGCTTTCCTTTAATTTATTCCAGATGCTTCTTTTATCATTGCGGTTTGAAAGCCTGATCACCTGCATACTGATGGTGCTGCCGCCTTGCACAACACCTTTGTTCTTTATGTTTTTAATTACCGCTCTGCCAATGGCAACGGGATCAACGCCTGGGTGCTTAAAAAATCTTCTGTCTTCAAAAGTAGTGATGCAATCAATGAATTTTTGTGGTACATTTTTGTTGTAGGGAAAACGCCATTGCCCGTCGGCTGCAATGGTGGCATTTAATAAATTACCATCCTTGTCTTCAATAACATAACAGGTTGGCGCTTGAAATAATTTTGAAGGAAGGGAGAAGTAAAACCAGATTAACAGCCCCAGCAAAACAAGCAGTTTGATTTTTACAGAAGTTGAAAGAGCAAAAATTTTTGATAAGATGTTTTTCATTTACCGATCTATCGTCCCTAACGGGACTTTGTGAAATTGTTATTTATTATTCTACCAATCTTATATCCCTGACGGGATGATTTTAAGTCCTAAAAACCTATAGGTAATGCCGTAGGCATTTGAGATTGGTAGAAAAAGCATCCCCTGAAACCTAAGTCCCGTAGGGACGACAGCCGCTTAATCTTCCAACTCTTTGAAAATATAACGCTCATCGTATTCAACTTCAAAAGCGGTTAAAAATTCTTTATATTCCTCCACAAAAGTTTTTTTCTTATGATGCTCTTTTTGGTTTTTTACGTACTCAATCAGTTTTGGTAATTGAGATTTGCCATATGAAAAAGCACCATAGCTTTCCTGCCATTGGAATTTTCCTGCCACAAGTCTGTTGTCATTAATCCATTTTGATGAGCTGCCTTTTATATCCTGCATTAAGTCTGATAAGGATTGTGTTGGCCTCATGCCAATTACAATATGTAAATGGTCGGGCATTCCGTTTATAATAATCATTTTGTGGTTATGTTGTTGCACAATGCCTGTAATGTATTCATAAAGCCTGCCTTCCCATGAATTTTGTATCAGTGATCTTCTGTTTTGAACAGCAAAAATTAAATGCAGATGAATTTGTGTGTAGGTGTTTGGCATTGAGGGCAGTTTTAATAAAACATAATTAAAGCTCAATAAAGGTATGTCGTAAAAGTGAGTGACACAACGATGCTTAATAGAAATACCAAAGCCTGTAAAAAAAATCGTGGTTCAAGGCTTGCCTTGAACCACGATCTAAAAATTATTGATTTATAACTTCAACCCACTTGCCATTCACCCCGGCAGTAATGCTGTTATCATACATGGCTTCGCAATAAGTACCGGGTAAAAAGAAACGGCCCAGGTAAGATGCATTAAGCTGTATATAATAGGTATAGGTTTGGCTGCTGCCAATATTGAAATAAGTGTACACC
>JAOAUI010000017.1 GCA_030157685.1 Ferruginibacter sp.
CCCGTGCTTATTAAGGTAACATCTGCTATATTTTGCTCTACCGGATTCAATATCACCATATCCGGGTCATAAGGATTGATATTACCCTGGCAAGACATACTTGTAAAATATTGGGATACACAAATGACAGAGTCCGATTCAATTAAATTAGGTGTGGTTGTATTAAACTCGTAAAAATTATTTACAAAAGAACCGGCGGGTATTACAGCTCCGTTAACCCTGACAATAGCAGTTGGTGCCGGCCTTATTATTCTATAGTAGTTTCTTAGTCTGCCGGAACTGGGTACCGTTAAATACTTCCGGCCCCAGGTTGATGCCGGGTAAAGTTGCTGATACAAATTATCGGCACCATTACCACATCCTCCTATTAAAACCCTGCCGCTACCTGAAAATACCGCAATTCTTTTACACCCACCCGACCCGGATGCCACCGACCGTACAGAGGTGCCCGTAAGATCCGATCCGGTAGTGCCGGTCAAAGCTCCTAAAACCTGGTATATCTGTCCTTTATTCAGGTTTATGGTGTTTACTGAATTGGGTAACCATCCACCTGCAGTCGATTGGGTTGGTATTATTTCTATAACGGTATTGTCTTCAACAGCAATGATCGTGATGAAATTATTGGCATTGGCACTTGCAGAGATCTGGGTATAGCTGGCCGCATAGTATTGCCTGCCCAATACATTTGTAGGTAAACATAAAGTAGCTGCACTGGAAACCGCCTGTGTTGTAAATGAATAAACAACGATAGGTCTTACAGCAGTTATATGTATGGCTTTACCGTTAAATAAACCATTACCTGCACCGGCGGGCCCGGCAGGATCATAAGTAAAATAGGTACTGGGAATGTTAACAGTGGTGATCTGGTTAGCGGTTATATTACCGGTTGTAATTACACCTGCCCCATAAGCCTCAATAGAAAAAGTTGTATTTACATCTGAAGTTATAGACAAGGTCATTGTAGGCGGGTTATTGGCTCCCATCCCGTAATGCCAGCCTGAAGTGACCCAAAAATCCTTGCCTTTATTACTGAAGTCCTGGGCACATACGGTTAAGGCTGTAAGTACAGAAAATATTACAAGAATTATTTTGCGCATGTTGTTTGTTATATGATTGACCACATTTAGAAATATAAATAAAATTACTTCGCTTTCAACTGTAAGAGTGTAACCAGGGATTTGCAAACAAACGTGGGCTGAAAATTACTGAAAAAAAGGCACAGTTATGATAAATAAAACTGCACCCTTCGTTTTAAACCCCCGCTGGGCCCTCTGCCACGAACCAGGGCAAGGAATGAATTGAATTACTGCTTGCGTATCACTAATTTCGTCAAATGATTTTATACCTGCCTGAACTATGATGAGCAATTTACCAGATACCGGCAATCAGATTCATTATGTGAGCAATTTTGATGAACTTGTTTGCACGCCTTTTGTTGGGGCCATGAATGCGATCTGCTGGAGCCGTACACTAACCGGTGATTTTGAAGAGATCGTTAATAAGGTAACCCTGAACGAAAATATAAGAGTACTTGATGAGGAGGATCTGCTGGCACTCCAATTAAGTGATGAAGGGAAGCTTGCCCGTGAAATACTGTTACAGGATTTTAAGTTGTTGAAAGCTTATGGTGCCGCTCCCATGCTGAATGTGATCAGGTGTTATGACAGGGATGATGCTTACCCGTTTTTTCCAACGGATGTTTATTCTTTTCATGTTGACCGCTCCCCGGTTGCAACGGATACTTTTTTATGCACGTATTATGGCGAGCCTAGTGAGATACTGCCTAATGTGCATGCCACGCAAAAAGTACTTGTTCCTGAAATACGCAATGAACTTAAAAAATTGTACGGCGGCCCAACAGCCGGTTTTGAAGCATTTTTAACTGAGCATTTTTTTGATCTGCACTACCAGGCAACAGCAGCAGCCAT
>JAOAUI010000018.1 GCA_030157685.1 Ferruginibacter sp.
TATTCTTTCTTCGTTTTTTCCATGGGCAGTTTTTCATCACGGCTCCATTCCTGCATGCTGCCATCATACACTTTCATAGTATAACCCAGCGAACGGCCCACCATATAATCCACACAGGCAGTCTGGCCAATAAAACAATACAATACTATTTCCTTGCCTTTATCGGGTGCCACTGCAGTAAAATTTTTCTCCAGCACAGCTGTTGGTTTAATGGTGTTGGCAGAGTCAACCATATCAGGGTAGGGGATATTGAGCGCCCCGGTAATATGTCCGTCTCTTGGGTTGCCGGTAGCATCGCCATCGTACCAGCGTTTCATTCTTGCATCTACCACTACTTGTGATTTTGAGTTTAATGCACTCAATACATAATCCTTGTTTACCAGCACCGGGTTAATGGCCGCAACATAATTTCCTTTTGTATAAACAGAAGCTTTGCTGGTAACAGGGTATCCCGCTTTTTTCCAGGCCTCAATGCCGCCGTTTAAATAAGAAACCTTACCCTGCAGGCCAAAATATTCAAGCGAACAAAACATTCTTGAGGTAATGGTAACATCAGCACCTTTATGGCATAAAACGATTTTCGAATTTTTGTTAATGCCCAGGTCCTGTAAACGTTTGGTGGCTGTTTTCATATCTATGGCGTTCATAGAAGCTTCGGGTGTATTGGGCGCCAGCCAATCGGCCCATAAAAAACGGGAGCCTTCAATATGTTCTCTGTCAAAGTCGCCTTTAATTACAAAGCCTGTATATAAAACTACCAGGTTGGGGTCGTTTAAATTATCATGCAGCCACTGGGGCGATACAATTACAGGCTGTTGCGCTTTTGCAGCAAAAAAATATAAAGCGGCAACAATAAGGAAACATATTTTCTTCATGGCTGTAAGTTTAAACACAATTTATCTTACTTCGGGTATAATAAAAAACAGTTTATGATAAGTGGTGTACGCACCTGATGAATCAAAACATCAACCTGCCCCAAAAATTGTGAAATAAAAACTGATCAGGTAATTCAGATCCGTTTTTTTTATTACCGCCTTCTTTGCCCTGGCTGGTTTGGGGGCCGGCAACTCAAATACTATAATCTTTAAAATATTATATTACCTTAGGAACCAGAATGTTTTCCGGTCTGTTCTTACACCGGAATTTAAAGAGATATTGAAAAGCCCGAAGAAAAGTGAAGTTGATTTGTTCATTCAAAAAACAAAAAAATATGAATAAGATTATTGTCGCCGTTTGCCTGCTCTGCTTAACCATCAGCGCTAAAGGCCAGTACGAAACCATGAGCCCTATACCCGGGGCTAAAATGTATTTTTCCGACAAGCCTTTTACCACCAACCATGATGGTAGTAAAACTTCCTTTAAATCGAGCGACTTTATTTACGGCCGCATAGAACTTGATAACCAGACCCTGCTGGATGCTTTTAAAATGAGCAGTATTAAAACAAAATATTACTACCTGCGGTTTTGGGTATGTTCTTATAAAAACGGGGAGCAGCAGGGTTCTAAAAACTCCTGGGAATACCTTCTTATAAAAAATGAAGACGATGTAAAAAAGAACTTCCTCAATTTTGATATACTGCCGGCCCCAACGGCAGCTACCAGTGCTATGTGCGGCCTGGAAGATTTTACCAGCAATATTGCAGGTGGCCCGCTTTATTTTATTGTTAACCAGTCATCATTTCCCGAGGATGGTGAATACAGTATACAGGTAAGATTGTTTTTAGAATCATTTGACGGCTGGGGCAAAAGGCAGGACTTTGAAAAATGGCCTGAAGTGAAAGATGAATTCAAATTCAATTTCAGTTCCAACGATATTCAAACGCTTAAGAAGAATGGAGAAATTGGAGATGAACTTGTTCGTAAAAATACTTTCCGCCTGTCAAAACTACCCGATTATTTTTCAAAACCAAATACCCTCGGTGATCCCATGCTAACCAATGCAAATATCAGTGCGGTATTAAAAAGAGACCTGCCATCGGGTAATATGACACTGATTAAATTTGCCGTGGGTAATTACACAGGGCCCTTGTGGCAGGTAGAAAAAAACGACCTGGGGCTTATTCTTAGGCGCTATGTAACTCCCGATATAAAAATTGCGTACAAATTTGAAGGCGATTGTTATATAGGCTATGCCCGGCTTTGGCAGGAGTATGTTGGTGGAGGAAAATACGGCCCCTTGATCGTGGGATCGAGAAGCTGCAACAGCTGTGGAGAAAAGATAGATTGCAGCCTGGTAAAATAACGGCCATAAAATATGATATTTAAAACAGAGGCATTCCAATGCCTCTGTTTTTTTACAAAGTTGTAAAAATCTTCACCATTAAAAATCCAAAGCAAAGTATAAAACCGAAATATTCCAGTTTATTAAATGGCGGCCGCAATAAAAGAAAGAACCGCAGCGGTAAGTAAAAAACAAACAGGCAAATAATGGCCAGGTAGGGTGCGGCCATAAAACCGGGTTGCCAATGCTGTAAAGCCATCAATAAAAAAGCATAGCTGAAAAAGAAGAAAGCGATAAGTACTGCGGCATTGCATATTTTTAAAAGAGTAGATTGAGAAGTGTTATTTACTTTTTTATTATTAACAGTACCCGCCAGTACACCCATGAATGTAATGAAGTAAACAGTAGCACCGATAATAAATCCTGTATCTGTAACGCCCATTTTTTTTACTGCAGCAAACGGAACCAGCCACCAGAAAAATGCAAGGCAGCTGATAAATGCCGACAGGCCCATAACAGCACTTTCAAATGATGATAAGGAGTTTTTATATTTTACCAGGGCATCATCATCTGCATAAGCTGTAAAAAAAGTATAACAACCCAGGCCAACAGCAACAATATTCAGCAGCATTAAAATGGTACAGGATAAAGCCGGGTGTTGCAGTTGCCATGCCATCAAAGGATCAAGTAAAGCAAAATACAGCAACAGTATAACAACGTCGGGTATAAATTTATCCCAATTCAGTTTTGCTGCGGCTTTGGTTGGCGTGGGGAAAGACATAAACAGTTGTATTTTATTGCAATGATATTTCTATAATTCTATTTTGCCTTTTATAAACAGCAGCGTGGTTAATGCCAGCGTTACACCATAAGATATAAAGGCAGCCTGGTATTCGCCACCTTCCAAAACCGATAAGGGATAAATGAACAACGCAGCAGCTACCCATATCAATAAAATTACACTCCACCTGGTAAATTCATTTTTAACAGCTGCAAAGCCAACAGCTTTTGAATAACTGAATATACAGGCAAAAATGCCGCCTACACCAAAGGTTACAACAAATGCGGCAGTAGAATAAAAGCGGGAATAGAATACGGCAATCAGAATATCAAATAAACTGGTAACTACGAACATTAAAATGATGGTACCCAGGCCGAGCAGCAGTGATAGTAAACGGTTGGTGAAATTCATAAAACAATGTATAAATATTTTTCTAAAGAAGTCGGGTAAAGCGAGGTTTTTTTACAAATTATAGGTGGTGCTATCCAATTAAAAACAGTCATCAGTAATACATGGAACGGTTATTGTCTATATATCATTAAAAACCGCATACCATGAAAAAACTGATATTATTTACATGCGTTGCTTTAATGGCAATTGTTTCATGCAAAAAAGAAAACACAGCTTCAAATACAGATATTTGCATAACAGCTACGGTACATTATGGTGGAGACCCTCTTGCCGATGGCCTAGGTTGGATACTGGTAACTGATAATGCAAGCGGGCAATATGAAGTAGCCGAAAACCTGGATGCCTCGTTTAAAACAGAAGGGCTGATGGTTGATATTTGTTACTACAAAACAGATGTGGATTTTATATGTCTTTGTCCGCCGCCGGTGAAAAAAATCGTACACCTTACTTCCATTAAAGTGCATTAATGTTTGAAAAATGCTGATTGTCTTTTGCCCAGATTTTCGTTAGAATGTTGCCGTGTTTTGCTGCAAAATCTGCTTATAGCCAGGATGTTAAAGGTGGGAATTTTGATAATCTTAACCGTCTGCGTTAACATTATATTCCACCTATTTCAATACCTTTAACCCTCAAATTCAAGCTTAGCTGTTAACCTATCCATGATTAAAAGGGGCCTTTATATTTTGTTTTTATTTATGGCCCTTATCTTTTTCAATAAACCGTTGTTGGCGCAGGACGACCCTGCAAAAAACGACACATTTTTTCTGGCTAAAAAAAAGGGATTGTTAGGCAGGTTTGGCAAAAGCATTTCCCGTACACCACCCGATGAAGCTCCGGAAAAAGTTGAAAATCCATTTTTAGTATACAAGGGGAAAATAATACGGTCAATAGAAAGTGTGCAACTGGGATTTGAGTATGATATAGATGATACTACCAGGATAAAAAATGATTTTGGCGTAAGGGTAGCTAAAACATTTCATAAAAATTCTTCAAAAAATGTTATTGAAAAAAATCTGTTCTTTAAAACCGGAGACCGTTTATCGCCTTACCTGCTGGCAGATAATGAAAGATATTTAAGAGAACTGGTTTACATTAAAGATGCCAGGATTTATGTAGAGTTTGCCGAAAGCAATACCGATTCGGTAGATGTGGTGGTGGTAACCAAAGATGTATTTTCAATTGGAGCAAGGCTTAATATAAGCAGCAAAGATAAAGGCCGGTTAGAATTGCGGGACGATAATTTTTTGGGAAGCGGCAGCCGTGTTTTGGTAAGTGGTTATTACGAAAATTCCCGCTCGCCTAAAACGGGTATTGGTGGCGAGTTGATAAAACGAAATATTGCCGGATCTTTCATTGATTTGATTACGGGTTACCAGGATTACAGAACTGCTTTCAGCAGCGACCGTAACCAGGAAACTGTTTTTTATACCAGGCTTGAAAAGCCATTGGTTACTCCATACATACCAACCACCGGTGCATTGGAATGGAGTTACCAGAGAACCAGGAATGTTTATAATACAGATTCCGTATACAGAGATAGTATTAAATATATTTCCTACAATCTGGATGCATGGTTTGGTTACAGTCTTGATAGTAAACGTTCGCTCTATGAAAATAAAGAAATACGTGTACATCGTTTTGTTGCTATAAGGGGGTTCAGGCAATTCTATCAGGTCATCCCGGCAATATATAAAACGCAGTACGACTCCCGGTTTACCGATTTTACCGCTGCTCTTGCATCGCTGAATATTTTCAGGCAGGTTTTTTATAAATCGGGATTTATTTATGGCTTTGGACGAAAAGAAGATATACCAGAGGGTTTTAATGTAGCTATAACAGCCGGTTACGTAGAAAAGCAAAATATAAAAAGACCATACAGTGGTATTGATTTATCGCTGGCCAATATTAGAAAAAAAGGATTGTACGTTAATTATACATTAAGGTTTGGCGGGTATTTTTACCGCAAACGTTTTGAGGATATTGATTTTTTGTTCGATATAAATCATTTTACACGCCTGCGTAAATTAAATGCCAATTGGTACAACAGGGTATTTATGAGCACAGGCATAACCGCCCAGGCAAACCCGGTTTTAAATGCGCCCTTATACCTGAACAGTAATTTTGGATTACCTTATTTTAATAATGGTATACTTAAATCCGATTTAAGGGCTACAGTAAAAGTAGAATCGGTTTTTTACAACACCACTAAAATACTGGGATTTAGATTTGCACCATTTGTATTTGGCGATGCCATACTGCTTAAACCTACAAAGATGGGTTTAAAGCAAAGTGATATTTTTACAGCCATTGGCGGTGGTGTGCGAACCCGAAATGAAAACCTCACATTTGGCACTATTGAATTAAGGGCGTATTATTTCCCGAGGACTAATGGTGAAATGAAAGGATGGAAAATTGAGCTGAACAGCAATATCCGTTTTAAATTCAGAAGCAGTTTTATAAGCCGCCCCGATTTTATTATTGCCAATTAAAAAGCCATCCGCCGCAGGGCGAATGGCATATAAGTATTTTATAATCACACCCTACATCAAATCAAGCGCCAGCGCAAAAAGAGTAACATTGAAAGGCAGCATCATTGAAACCCATGAGCCATATGACGAATTTAATATTACAAAGAATAACACAACAGAAATTAAAAATAATATCCAGTAAAGGCCCGTTCTTTTTTTGGTTGTTTCCATTTTAATTATTTTTGGCAAATATAAGACAGAACTTTTTATCTGGCGCATTTTGCAGATTTGATGTTAAATTTTTTCTGTAAAGTGTTATATTGCCGCCTCTTAACCCTTTAGGATGATCTTACATTTTTATTTACGCTATTCAACCAAGTTTGGCCAGGCAATTTTTGTTTCGGGTAATACTCCTGTATTGGGCAATGATGATAGTACAAAACCTTTTGCACTAACCTACCTGAACGACCAGTTGTGGCATGGCAGCGCAGAGGTTGATGCTAAAGATATGGGAGAGCCTGTTTGCTACCGGTATTTACTGAAGGACGAGAACGGGGAATTATCTACAGAGTTTGGTAACGATCGTATTATAGAACCTGATAAAACAAAAGCCTCTAAAATTGTAGCATATGATACCTGGAACTATGCAGGGGAATATGAAAATGCTTTTTTTACTGCCCCCTTTACCGATGTTTTACTGAAGCGTAAAGCTGTAAAAGAAACAGTAACAAAAAATCCGGCAAAAACAACACACCAGTTCAGGGTAAAAGCGCCACTGCTTAAGGAAGATGAAATGATCTGCATCAGCGGATCGGGGGAAGTTTTTAACGACTGGGATGAAGAAAAAGTTTTACTGCTAAGTAAAAAAGATAACTGGTGGACCATTCAACTGGATCTGGGCAATGCAGTTTTTCCGCTGGGTTATAAGTACGGCATTTATAACAGCACCGATAAAAAATTTATACGGTTTGAAGACGGAAATAACCGGGTATTGCTGAGTGAGGACAGTGCCGATGCATTTACCGTTTTACATGATGGTTTTGCAAAACTGAATAATGTAAACTGGAAAGCGGCAGGTGTTGCCATTCCGGTTTTTAGTTTGCGCAGCAAAAAAAGTTTTGGTACCGGCGAGTTTACCGATCTTAACCTGCTTGTAGACTGGGCTAAAACCACCGGCCTTAAAATGATACAGTTGTTGCCGGTAAACGACACCACGGCAACATACAGCTGGAAAGATTCTTATCCGTATTCAGCCATATCTGCCTTTGCATTGCACCCGTTGCTATTGAATATAGAAACCGTTGCAGGCAAAGAAAATGCAGATGTGGTTATAGCACTTGCTGCAAAGCAGGAGCAGTTGAATAAACTGCCTGAACTTGATTATGAGCAAGTGATTAAAATTAAGATTGAAGCCATTCGCAAATTATTTGCACTTCAAAAAGAAGATTTCAAGGATGATTTAAAGTATATCACTTTCTTTGAGTTTAACCGCCACTGGCTGGAACCCTATGCAGCATTTTCTTACTTACGGGATAAATATAAAACAGCTGACTTTACCGCCTGGAAAACAAATGCGGTGTATGATGAAAGCGAAATACAGCAACTGGTAAGCCCCACGCAAAAGCATTACGACGAAATTGCTGTACATTATTTTACGCAGTATCATTTGCACCTGCAGTTAAAAGCGGCAACTGAATATGCACATAAGAACGGCATCATTATTAAAGGCGATATCCCCATTGGTATTTGCCGAAACAGCGCCGATGCATGGGTAGAACCGAATCTGTATCATATGAATGAACAGGCTGGCGCACCGCCGGATGCATTTACCGCCAAGGGGCAAAACTGGGGTTTTCCAACCTATAACTGGGAGGCCATGCAAAAAGATAATTTTACCTGGTGGCGCAAGCGGTTCGATCAGATGAGCAATTATTTCGACGCTTTTCGTATTGACCATATACTTGGTTTCTTCCGCATCTGGAGTATACCGGCACATGCTGTAGAAGGCATCATGGGCAGGTTTATGCCCGCCATCCCGGTTTCTATTAATGAGTTGTTTTCAAAGAGTATCACTTTTGAAAGATCACGTTATACAGAACCTTATGTAACCGATTCAATACTAATTGATCTTTTTGAAGACAAAAAAGATGCGGTGAAAAAAACTTTTTTCAATGGATTGAAACTGAAAGAAAAATTCAATACACAACGTAAGGTAGAGGCCTATTTTAAAACAGATAATACCTTCGACAATAAGATAAAGCAGGGTTTGTACGATCTTATAAGCAACGTAATATTTTTTGAAGTGCCGGATTCAAATGGCCAGGAATTTCATTTCCGTTTTGCAATGCAGGATACATATTCTTTTAAAAACCTCGACAGGCATTCGCAAAAAGAATTAACAGCTATTTATGTAGATTACTTTTTTCACCGCCAGGATGA
>JAOAUI010000019.1 GCA_030157685.1 Ferruginibacter sp.
ACTTTACCCGATTTGATGTTACGCTTAACATTTTCTGTTTCTGCTTTTTGAATCAGCTGTCCGCCAACATTCATCCATTCGCTACGTTGTATTTTGGCCGAAAGCGTTTTTTTGAGTGCTGCAAAATCAGCAAATTTATTATTGTTGATATGCTGCAGAATTTCCATCACGCCATAATACCTGATGAGCTCTTTAAAAATTAAAATGGCTTGTGGTACTTTATGCAGTTCGGTCTTTCTTTTCGAATTTTCCCAACCGGATACGATTGCTGTACCGTCATCATCAACCTTTAACTGCTCCAGTATTTTAAGCGCATCAAAAATTTCATTGATGGTATCCGGTGCCAGGTAATTATATTCTATATGCTGTATCTTTTCTATCCTCCTGTCACGGGCATTATACTTCCATTCGTTGCGTGCAAGCGCATACATGTTGTACATGAACCAATAACCGGGAATTACCACCAGCTTATTATTGGTAACATCATTGCTTACCAGGCTAAAAGGTATTTGTATATTCAGTTCGGCCTGAAAATCGCCTTTGGCAATAATGGTGAATGCCGCAAATTTTGAATTGTGTTTTAAACTTACACAAAGGCCCGGCCAAAAGCCACGCCCGGCAATAATTTCACCATCTGCCGCACGGCTGTTATGGTTGCTGCCAATGGTAGCACCGGCAGCAATATTACTTTGACCCATTACCAGCGCTGCACATAAAAATGAATTGTTATGGTGCTGCTCATGTGAAGGAAAGATCAAAGAATTTAAAACCTCGCAGCAGGAAATGGTTGAGTTATTGCCAAGGTAGGAGTTAATCAACCTGGCACCATATTTCAACTGCGAATGAGAAGCCATTACAAACCTTACTGCCTTTACACCATAAAATATGCGGCAGCCGTAACCTACAATACCATTTACCAATTCGCAACCTTCACCAATCTGCGATGTTCTTTTTTCATCGCTGTTAACGGTTATGTTTTTTAATTTATTGGCACCTTTAAAATAAGCATCGGTACCCACCCAAACATCTTTAATGATCTTACAGTTTTTAATAACTGTTCTGTCGCCAACCTTGCCATAATAACCACGCTGTTTATCATAGCGCTTCTCGGTAAACTCTTTAAACTTATTCAGCAAGGCATCATCTTCCCGGTACTTGCTCCAAAGCCAGGCATCACCTGCCAGCATACCGTTAAAAGGAATAACGCTGCGGCCACCGGCCTCATTACATAACTCCATCCAAACCCTTGTCTTTTCTTCTTCGCCATCTTTTAAAATACCATTACCAAATTTTGAGTAATCGGTGGTAGCCAGTTCATTTACATTGGCAATCATTACTTCGTTGCCAATAATATAATGACTGAGATAATTTACGTTATCAATACAAACATTATTGCCAATATCACTGCTAATGATGGTGCTATTGTAAAGGCCTACAGCCATACGCAGGTTATGAAACTCCAGGTAAAATGGTTCCAGTTTTCCAATGCGTACCAGTCCATAAAATTTACAATTCCTTACCAGTTCGGGATTAAACTGCTTTGCAACAAATATCTTATCCCAGTCATCGGATGTGTTGCGGTTGCGGATGAGGGTCTCAATATCCTGTGCAGTAAGTTTTCGGTAATCAATCCCGTTCTTATTATGCAGGTTCCTTAAATGGTATTCATCCTTGCCTTTGGGAATATATTTTTCATCTACAAAGTTGTAGCCAAGATTATTAACCGGATGTTTTTTGATGATATTCATGAACGAATGGATAATTGGGTAATTGATAATGCCTGCCTGTCGACGAGACAGGGATAATTCATCCCGGTAATTGCTATATGTTGATGCGCAAGCGAATCATTTTTCATTTCTTCAAGTTAAGATTAACTGAGAGAAAAAAGAAATCCTGCATCAAAAACATTATCAATTATC
>JAOAUI010000020.1 GCA_030157685.1 Ferruginibacter sp.
TTTAACCTGGCCATGCGTATATTTTCGCAACGCCATTTTTTAGAAGTAAGAACAAAGAATGGTTTGTCTTATGCACCGGGCAGCTGGTTCGATGGCAGCTCTTCCCCATCGGCGCATATCAGTGTATCTACCACCGATCCTAACAAATATATTGGCGTGGCAAAAGGGTTAATTGAAAAAACAAGGAAAGAAGGTTTTACAGAAGATGAACTGCGTAATATGAAAACGCAATACCTCACCGGTTTCTTTTACCGCCAGGAAACCAACAATGCACAGGCTAATTCATTAGTTGCCAACGAAGTGCTGCACAATAACTGGAAAAGGGCATTAACCCTCAGCGATGATATGAAGAAAGTAACTTTATCTGAACTGAATACCGTTTTTAATAAATACATTACGAATATGGTTTGGGCATACCAGGGCAACCCTTCGCAGGCAAACCCTGCACTGTTTACCGGTAACACAAAATCCGATTTACCTAAATCAAAAGTAACTGCAAAAAAGAAAGGGTAAATAAAAAACCGGTTCATAAAAAATGGTTCGTAATATATTACGAACCATTTTTTTTCAATTATTGCATGGCTTTACAATATTGTAAGCAGGAAAAAATCATTTTAACATATAACTGGTGCCCTGTATTGTACGAACTTCATTATCGGGGCCTTTAACTTTCACTCTGTCAAAAACTACCATCGTGCCGGGTGCACAGCGTGCCATCAGGCTGCGTATGGGCTTTAGGCTGCTGCTGGTAATATATCCTGATTCTACATTTCTAAAATTGGTACCCGAGAAATACACGGTAGCGCTTACAATATTGAATTGTACATCAAATACAAAATCCTTTAATTCTACACGGCAAACATCCTGGCTTCTGAATGTTACTGCCAGCATTTGCTCATTCTCATTGCCAATGCCGGGTTGGGTGCCAGTGCTTTCAATGCCGCCACCAATGGATAAACAATCGGGTTCAATGAAGTTGCTTACATGATTACCCAATTGGCTGTTTACAGGTAAGATACCGAGGCTTAAAAAAGAAAAAAGGAGTACGTGTTTCATTGTATAAAGTTTTTAGGGAGGTGAATGATGATTTAAAACTACTCATTCAAAAGTGAAAATAATGTTATAATTAAAATATAAACAGGAAGTTTTTTACAGGGGTAAAAGTTGTAAATTTATCGGTATATAAAAGCCTTGCATGAAATATTTTGTACACTTTTTTACTGTCGCCTTACTTTTCCTTACTATATGCTCCTGCCAAAAGGAATTACATTTTGACAATGTGATTACCAGTAACGGGCAGGCAGTTGGTACTTTAAAATCTTCATCAGGTAATTGTTTACCCGGTTTAATATTGGGTACTTATACTAAAGATTCGGCTTTAAAAGCAACGAATATTATGGAGGTTTATGCAGATATTACTGCAATTGGCACTTACACTATTAAAAGTGATACTGTAGCAGGTTTTTCTTTTAGCGGAACCGGTACTATAACCGCAACAGGAGTAAACATAATACACCTGGCAGGCTCAGGCACTCCTGCAAGCTCAGGACCAATAACCTTCACCATAAAATTTGGTACAAGTGTTTGTAAAATAGATGTACATGTGTCTCCGGGCTTACCGCCCAATGCCGCATTTAGTTTTATCAACTGCGCCGGCACCACATTGGGCCCGGGTATATATACTGCTGGCAATACTGTTGATGCTACGCATACCGTAACACTAAATGTAAATGTTACAACACCGGGGCCTTATACCATTAATGTACCGGCAGTTAACGGTGTATCATTTTCCGGCTCAGGTACATTTACTACAATTGGTAATACACAGGTTATTTTAACTGCCAGCGGCGCACCTGTAGTTGCAAGTCCGCCGGCGTATAACTATACAGTAACCAGTGGTACATCAAGCTGTTCATTTGCAATAACTGTAGCTAACCCGCCCAATTTAGATTATGTACCACAAACAAATTTCAGCAACTGGAGTTCCATGTTAGTGGGTGGTACGCCGGCGGATACCACTTATATACAGGTAAGCACCAGCTCAAAAACATTTGGGCCAAACAGCTATAAAATTTTTGAAATAAAAAATATGGGTACGCCAACCGATTCTGTTTTCAACAGAAAAAGCGGTGGTAAATACTATCAATACATTGATGGTAATTTAGGTGTGTTGACTAACCCAATCAATAAAGAATACCTTGTACTCGATTCAAATGCTTTAATAGGCGACACCTGGACTGCAAGCTTTGGGCCCAATGTTGCCATGGGTTTTCCGCTGTCTAATATCAGGGTAGATGCACAAATGCTTGCCAAAGGCGAAACGCAAACAATTGCATCAACAACATACAACAATGTTATCCGTGTAAAGTATATCTATACTGCCACTGTTATTGGCCTGGGCGATATACCGGTTGCCGAGGAAGAGAGATGGTTTGCACGGGGAATTGGTGTAATCCGTTCAACTGTTTTGAACCTGATAAATCCGGCTACCGTTGTAAACGAAACTACCCGGACTCAGATATTTTAATTGGCCTTGAGTTACTGTGGATATTTTATGTTAACGGCGATATATAACGATGCCACAGATGGTTTGCCGGTGAATAGAAAAATCACCATCAATAAAATTTGTAATCTGCTATGATTTGCTGATAATTATTTATAGATTTATAGATAAACTATTTACCATGAAAATTATAACAACCTTTATAGCAATACTATTCAGCGTTTCGCTGCTTGCCCAACCCGGCTCCTGGAAACAGATTGGCACATCGGGCGGCTGGGCCAATACCAAAAAAATGACCATGATCAACGATATGATTTACAGCGTTGATAATTCGGGAACCTTATATGAAACCATGGCGGCTACGGGTGCCTGGAAGAAACTGGGATCGGCTTATAGTAACACCAGTTTTATGTTTGCAGGTAATACATTCTTATATACTATTGAAACCAGCGGTTCACTGTATATTATTAACCGAACCGATGGTTCATGGAAAAGAATGGGCAATGCCGGTGCCTGGATAGGAACCATTGCCGGCACTGTATTAAATGGAAACCTTTATACGGCAGAAAAAAACGGGGCATTGTATGTTACCGACCTTGGCTCGGGGAACTGGAAGCAAATTGGCAAAACAGATTTTGCCCAAACATGGAAGATGTGGGCAGCCAATAATAAGCTATACAGCATTGAAAAAAGCGGCACGATGTACGAGATCAGTCCGGTTGATGGAAGCTGGAAACAGGTAGGACTGTCGGGTGCCTGGAACAATACCATTGCAGGTGTAGTGTTGAATAATTTATTTTATTCCGTTTCGCAAAATGGGGCATTATATGTTACCGACCCTGCCACCGGGGCATGGAAACAATTGGGCAGTAATGCTTTTGGCGCAACGGTATTTATGGGTGCCGGCACAAGTAAATTATATACCATTGAAAGCTCCGGCACTTTGTATGAAGTGAATGTAAAGTGATTGGCTGGCAATTAATTTTTATTGAATAATCGCTTTTAGTTGCCTTACTGCAGCCTGTGCAAAAGGAACCAGTTCTTTGGTCTCGGTTTTATCATCGGTGGCAACAAATACTTTGCATACAATATTCTTATACACAAATAAAAAGTAGTGATGCCGTTGCTTTAAGCCAAAATCACTCAGCATTTTTGCTGCACCGCTTCCTTCCCTGAATACTTTTAATGCTGTAGTGCCTTCTACCTCAATACGCCCTTTTACAGGCTCGCCATACTCCGAATTTTCTTCCATTTTTTTTCGGTGCCATTCCAGTGCATCTGCTTCGGTTTCAAAAGTCCAGCGAATATCCACTAAGCGCTGGTATTTGGCTTCACCCAAATCTTCGCTGTTATATACATGCAGCAAATTGTTTACTTCGCCCGGTTTTAAACCGTAGGTTTTAAAAAAGATGGCGGGAGTAAAAATATTACCATCATTTTTTTCACGGTAAGCCGGCACTTTGTTTAATGCGGCTATTAAGCGTTTTATACCATCACAGTTTTTTTCCAGCAGTTTAAAAGTTTTGTTCTGCAGATCGGCACTTTGTTTGTCATCGGTCATTACTTCAGGGGTAATCAATTGCCTGTTAAGCAAATCAGCCAACGAAAGTGTTTTGCATAAATTAAAACTCTTTTTCAGTTCCGCTTCGGGTTTATTCAAATTAAGTGTATCTACACAATTGCAGATATAATCGCCAAATACCTTTACAGCACTGTCACTTATTTGTGCATTTGCCTGCTGCAGTAAAAGCAAGCTTAACAATATTGTGATTATTTTTTTCATCTTACCTGTTTACATTCAAATATATCATTTTGCCGGCATGTTATAATACCCGGACAAGGGTATTTTTTGCCTTTGGCCTGCACCAGAAAAAATTGATAACAATCATACATCATTCTGCCTCCAATCATTTTATAGTTTGTTTTCAGTAAATACCTTGTAAAAAGAAGAACCATTAATCTTAATAAATACTAAATCATGAAAAAGATAATTTTCATTTTCCTGACTTTATTTACGTTTCAGGGATTTGCACAGGAATTAAGCAAACAATATGATAAGATTGGCAAATTTAATAAAGGCCTTGCCATTGTATGGAAAAACGGCCACTGTGGTATTTTATCACAGGATGGCAGAGAAGTTGTAAAACCAACCTATGATAAAATTGGTTCTTTTGGTAATGATGCCATTGCATACACCACAAAAGATGGTAAAATTGGCTTGCTGAATATGGAGGGCAAAGTAATTGTTCCAAATATTTATGAATCTATCAGTGGCTTTAAAGGTTCTTTTGCTGTAACCAGGAAAAATGGACTTGCAGGCATGATTAATAAACAGGGAAAAGTACTGATAGATAATAAATATGAAAAAATAACCATCGGCAAGAACAACAGTATCAGGGCTGTAAAAGACGGACAGGAAATGATGCTGGATATAAAGAACTAAAGCCATCCACCCTATTGCTTCACCATATAAGTAGTAGCCACAACGCCTGCAGGACTGCAATGATTACCGGCAGAATCGCAACTGTGTTTTTTTACCCTTATCACGCTGCCTGTTAAAACAACAGCCTGGTCAATACCATCGGGCCAGCGTGGCACCAGGTAGCCCTGGTAATTGTATTGCCAGCCGGCTGTACCCAATGTTGAATCGCCAAAGCCTTCCATAAAATAACAAAGCGTGGTATCGTTGTAAAAATATTTACCGGTTAAGTTAAGGCCGTTAAATATAGTACCTGCCGAATCCATGGCCCATAGTATCTGTCCCTTTACCGAATCGGTACCAAAGGAACTGAGGTTGATGGTGGCTGCTGCAAATGCAAGGCTGTCAAAATCTGTATTCACATTGGTATTGTTTAATAAACTGCGGTATGTCCATTTGCCGTTAAATACTTTGCCATCGGGCACTGGTTTGTTATTGCCGTTATTGTTGCAGGCAAACAACAATATAGTTATTGCCATAAAAGCAGTTAATCTTATTTTCATAAAAATCGTTTAAGCGTTAATAAAAACTATTCGTTTATCAATTGCATAACAGCCTCATTAATATGTGCTGTATAACCTGTCTGCATGGCAATGGCCTGTTTTGTAATTTCGGGCGGTGCCTGCGATGGGTCGCCCGACTGGTTGGGCGGGCCGGGCGCATACTGAATAAAAAGCTGGGCCATTTGCGATGAAGCATTATCTACAATGCGTTTTGCCAGTTCAAGCGCAAGATCAATAGATGAAGAAATACCACCGCCACTAAACCGTTTTTGTTTGGCATCTATTAAATAACGTGGATAGTGATGCTGATCAACAGTGATACCGTATTTATCTTTCAGCAGCGAAAGATTGTGCAACTGGCTCCAGTACGTGGTGGCATGGCAATTGGTTAAGCCGCCGGCCGCTGCCAGAATAAATGCACCGGTACATACCGATCCTGTCCATTCTGCTTTGGCACTTGCTTCGCCAATAAAATTACGGTAGCGTACATCAAACATGGATGCTGCTATGCCTTTAAAATTACCACCGGGCACAAACAATATTTCAATTTCATCCGGCGCATCATCAAACGTACCTGTTGGTAATACCTGCATGTTTTCGGAAGTGGTGATGGGATCCATCGTTGGTGCCAGCCAATGCAGTACAAAATTGGGTACATTATTAAAAACTTCGGTTGCCCCTGTAAAATCTACCAGGGTAACATAATCATACAATACAAAAACTACATTTTTGGTTGTATTATCTGTTGTTGTACTAATAACGGAATTGGTCATGATGCGTATTTTTAATTTAGTTTAGAACTTGAAAAGCTGTCAGGCTGAGCTTGTCGAAGCCGGTATGTTATAATATAACCCGCCTTCGACAAACTCAGGCTGACAACTCATTTATTCTGTGGCAACATCATTTATTTTTTCCATAACCAATAAGGTAAGGTATCATGTATTAATGCTGTTTGAACAGACCATGCAAAATCAAGCGATACTTGTTTATTAAAATAAGGAGCAGCCAGGCTAATGGTTTGATCAGTTGTATATCCGTTGCTGCCAGTGGTAGTATCAGCCACAGCCAATGCATGACAGCTCATACAATTTGATTGCACACCATACTTAAAAGATGTGTCGAAGGTGTTTTTATAAGGAAATGTGCCCGGGCCAAAACCTCCTTCCAGGTAAGGGTTGTAGCCAAACATAGTTCCTTTGGCAGTACTGTTTGGTGCATTATTAGGTGTAAGCATTACATAGGCTGCCACGCAGGCATAGTTGGCTGCAGCACCTTTTATTTGCGAAGGCCTCAGGCTTGCAGCCAGCTTAGAACTTGGTGAACCGGGGTTATCACGGTTGGGTGTCCAGTAATAACTCTGCCATGTCCAGTTACTTATTTCTTTGGTGGTTACATGCATGGCCATCAATAAAGCAATTTGTCCTTTTTTGGCAACGCCATAACCATTGGGGCCATTGTTCATTCCCTGTGCACTGTCCTTGCTGTTCATTTCTTTGGCCATCTGTGCATCAATAGTAAGGTAAATAAAGTCGCTGAGGTTAATGGTGGCAGCGGCTATTTTAGCAGCATCTTTTTCTGTGTTGCCAACCGGCACAGCAATTTTTCCTGCAGCTTGTTTGTTGTTGCGGTCTACATAAACAAAATTCTTAGCTACAAAACCATTAGCGGTCTGTCCAAAATTACTATCAGCCGGAACAGGTGCTGTAATCCAAACCGGTACTTTAAATAATACAGCCGTATCATCATAAACCAGGTAAGTAGGTTTAATGGTAAGTGATTTATTGGGGAAAGCAGGTATTGCACCCAGGCCGCCTGCATTGTAATATTTATTAACCACCGATTGTTTAAATACCTGGTTTTGCGTTGCAAAGCAGGCGGCATCGGGACTGTAAGAAACCGTTACCCAAAAGTTTACGTTGGTTTCTGAAGCAGTTGGTTTGGATACTGCAAAACCTGTTTTTTTAGCAATAAACCTGGCAGAATGCTCAAGCTGTTTTGCCCGGCTGAGTGGCGCCCGGCCATTGCGTTTAAAAGACGTACCTGCACAACCGCCCTGAATATTATTCTGTATCACAAGCTGTTGTACTTCACTTAAGCCAAGCCAGGTTTCATATACCAGCAGGTTGTCACCAGCATATTTTTGCCCCGATGGTGCAGTTAAACCGGCCCATATACCCCAGGCATGTTTATAAATGCTGGCAGAGTCATAACTGTTCGCAAACTTCGAATCATTTGTCCAGCCAAGTATTACCGTGGAATCTTCAGGAAAATTAAAGCCCGGTACAATATTGGTGGGCAATGGTACCGGCGTGATGGTATTCACTGCTGTTTCATCGGTGGCAGGCTCCGTTTTTTTATCGCTGCCATTACATTGTATTAATGCAAAGGCAAGGATGATGAACCCCGACAAAATAAGAAGGGATGTCTTTTTCATGATGCGCATTTTTTGGTTAAAAGATGAAAACTAAAATCAGGTATATGTTATTGAAAATCTATTTTGTTATCCGTATGTAAAACCAACGCTTCCTGCTGTTTTGCACTGCAAAAAATACAGCAGTCTGCAAACCTTATTATCAAGCTCAAAATACAAACATGGGTTGCACATTATTACAGGTATAAATACCTGATAAAAAAACAGGCTTAAATACCTGTGTGTGAGAAGTGCACAAAAGAAGCTTATTAAAATTGAATGCTCAGGGGCAAAGTGTCCCCGTTGGTAATCACTGTAGT
>JAOAUI010000021.1 GCA_030157685.1 Ferruginibacter sp.
GTACAAGTGAGATTCTTCTTTCCTTTTACTAAAAGAAAAGAAGAACAGAACAAGTTCACAACGATGATGACCAATGAACAAATGTTCGTAACATCATCTTCACAACTACAATCAACAGATTTCTCCGCAGCCTGTAATGAGGAACGAAGTATCGAAATGACAAAACAAAAAAACCACCGGTTTTTATACCGATGGTTTTAATTTATGTTCGTGCTTATTCAAACCAACTTAACTGCAGCCCATGCTGTTACCGCAATTCAAACACTTGTAACAGGTACCGCTGCGTACTGTTATATGTCCGCAGGTATTACAGGCAGGTGCATCGCTTTGCATGCTTTTGGCTGCTGCATTCACGGCATCCATACCACCTTCAGCTTTTTTATGTGCGGTGCGGTGTTGGGCAGTTGCAGGAGTGGTTGCAGGCTTTGCTGCGCCCATCACCCTTACTTCACTCAACTCGGGTTTACGGTCGCCGATGGTTGGTGTATTTACATCCCATTCTTCATTGCCCAGGTTCTGTACTTCCGGTGCATCCAAAACATGAACTAAATCGTTTCTGCCTAAGTATTCATAAGCCAGTGAGCGGAAGATGAAATCGATAATAGAAGTTGCACTCTTGATATTCGGATGGTCTACCATGCCGCTTGGTTCAAAGCGTGTGAAAACAAATTTCTCAACATACTCTTCCAGCGGCACACCGTATTGCAGGCCGATAGAAATGGCGATGGCAAAACAGTTAAGCATACTACGCATGGTAGCACCTTCTTTCGCCATGTCAATGAAAATTTCACCTAAAGTACCATCGTTGTATTCGCCGGTACGCAGGAACAAAGCCTGCCCGTTTATTTTTGCTTTCTGTGTAAAGCCGCGGCGCTTGGCCGGTAATGCACGTCTTTCAACGATCATCGCCAACTGGCGTTTTAAAGTAGTGTCGGCACTGTTCTGCACACGTTTGTTCATTTCATCCAGCAGGTCGTCAATGGTTAGTTTGCCCATATCAACCATAGAAGAAATTTCATTGGCCAACGCAGTAGCTGTTTCTTCAGAAACTGTTTCGTCCAGTTTCTTTTTCTTATCGCTCTTGTTGCTTAACGGTTGAGACAATTTAGAACCATCACGATACAAAGCGCAGGCTTTTAAACCAAGTTCCCAGCTAAGCCTGTATGAGTCTGCAATTTCAGCCTGTGTGGCTTCGTTTGGCAGGTTAATGGTTTTTGAAATGGCACCGCTTAAGAAAGGCTGTGCAGCACCCATCATACGTATGTGGCCGTGTGCATGTATGTAGCGTTCGCCTATCTGACCGCATTTGTTGGCGCAATCAAAAACAGAAAGATGTTCGTCTTTTAAATAAGGAGCGCCTTCCACCGTCATGGTACCGCATATATAAATGTTGGCTGCATCAATTTCTTCATCGCTGTATCCTAAAGCTTCTAACAGGCTCCATCCAAAATCCTGGTATTGTTCCGGTTTAAATCCAAGTCTTTCCAAACAGGTTTCGCCCAAAGTATATACATTAAAAACGAAACCGATTTCGAAAGCTGCACCCAATACTGCATTCAACTTGTCAATATCTTCCTGCAACAATCCTTTTTCCATCAATGTTTTTGTGTTGATGAAAGGAGACTTATCCAAAGAAGCATGACCTTTTGCATAGCAAACAATCTCTTCAATTTCTGCTTCGCTGTATTTTAAATTACGCAATGCCTGTGGTACGCTCTGGTTGATGATCTTGAAATAACCACCACCACTTAATTTTTTAAATTTCACCAGGGCAAAATCAGGTTCAACACCGGTTGTATCGCAATCCATAACCAAACCGATTGTACCGGTTGGCGCAATTACGGTTGTTTGTGCATTGCGGTAGCCATACTTTTCTCCCATTTGTACTGCATCATCCCAGGCCTTGGTAGCGGCTTTCAATAAATAATCAGGACAATATTTTGCATTGATGCCCTGTGGTTTTATTTCAATGCCTTCGTAAGCATCATTTGCATCGTAAGCAGCCGCACGGTGGTTACGCATAACACGTAACATGTGCGTTTTATTTTCTTCGTACTTATCAAATGCACCTAAGAAACTTGCAAGTTCAGCAGATGTTTTATAAGATACACCGGTCATGATGGCGGTGATGGCACCTGCAATACCTCTTGCTTCTTCGCTATCGTAAGCAATGCCGCTTACCATTAACATAGAACCAAGATTTGCAAAACCTAAACCCAATGTTCTGTAATCGTAAGAAAGTTGTGCAACTTCTTTTGAAGGGAACTGCGCCATTAAAACAGATATTTCCAAAACCACGGTCCACAAACGGCAGGTATGTTCAAAACCAGCTACATTAAATGTGTTGTTGCTTTCATCAAAGAACTGGCGAAGATTGACACTGGCTAAATTACAAGCCGTATTATCTAAGAACATATATTCACTGCATGGATTGGAAGCCCTGATGGGACCGCCTTCGGGGCAGGTATGCCATTCGTTGATGGTAGAATCATATTGTGTACCGGGATCAGCACAACGCCATGCTGCATAAGTGATCTGCTCCCATAATTCTCTTGCCTGTACTTTCTTCATCACACGGCCATCGCTTCTTCCTTTCAGTTCCCACTCACCATCTTCATCTAAAATTTTAAAGAAATCATTTGGTATGCGGATGGAATTGTTGCTGTTTTGTCCGCTTACGGTTCTGTAAGCTTCGCCTTCATAATCGCTTGCATAACCTGCAGCAATTAATGCAGCTACCTTATCTTCTTCCTGAACTTTCCAGTTGATGAATTTTTCAATTTCGGGGTGATCCAGATCCAGGCAAACCATTTTGGCTGCTCTTCTTGTAGTTCCACCGCTTTTAATTGCGCCGGCTGCACGGTCACCAATTTTTAAAAAGCTCATTAAGCCGCTTGATGTACCACCACCGCTTAATTTTTCGCCTTCGCCACGTATGCTGCTGAAGTTGGTACCCACTCCACTGCCGTATTTAAAAATTCTTGCCTCACGAACCCAAAGATCCATGATGCCGCCTTCGTTAACCAGATCGTCATTTACACTTAAAATGAAACAGGCGTGTGGCTGAGGACGCTCATAAGCATTGGCCGATTTTTTTAACTGGCCGTCTTTTGCATCTACATAATAATGCCCTTGTGGTTTTCCGGTAATGCCATATACTTCGTGCAAACCGGTGTTAAACCACTGCGGACTGTTTGGTACGCAGGCCTGGTTTAAGATGGAGTACACCAACTCATCATAAAATATTTGTGCATCGTTTGCTGTTGCAAAATAATCATAGCGTTCGCCCCAAACCCGCCAGCAATGCGCCATACGGTGTGCAACCTGTTTTACGGTTGTTTCTCTTCCGGTTGTTCCGTCTTCTTTTGGAACACCTGCTTTTCTAAAATATTTTTGTGCAAGAATATCCGTTGCGATCTGGCTCCACTGTTTTGGAACCTCTACATTATCCATCTGGAAAACAATTTCTCCGGTCGGATTTTTAATTACTGAAGTACGGTAATCGTACTCAAACATATCAAAGGGACTAACGTCATCCTTTGTAAACAGGCGTGAGAACTGTAGCCCTTGTGCAGGTTTTGATTTTTTTGACATATATCTATAATCGCTTTGTAGGTGGGTTAAGTAAATGTTAAGCAAACGAAAATATTTGTATTGGGTGAAGAATCAAACCTTTAAATATTAACACCTGTGGACAAAATTGGTGGATAATTTTGAAGACTCAAACGGGTATTGCATTTGCGTACTTTTCCCCACCATTTTATTAAAATGTTTGTTTAAAATCTTGGAATTTTCAGTAAAAATCCAATTGGTTGATTTCAGGCGGTTTTACAGGTTTTTTGCTGTTTTGATGAAATGTTTGCCGGTTACGTCAAATGCTAACAGCCGCCTTTGATTTCCATGCAGCCATTAATTAAAAGCAGCAGCATTTTACACCGGGTATTGCTGTGTCAATTCATTTATGCAGTTGTTAAGCATATAAACTTTCGTGTAAGCCACAAAAAAAATCACCAGGCTATTGCACAGGCAAATCTAATTGAGTAGATTTATAGAAAACCAACTGACATGAATAAAAAATCGCTCTTCTACATTCTTGGTGTATTGTGTATTGTTGCATCGGCAGCCATGTATTTTATTGGAAAAAACTCGAGTCATTTATCTGAACTAAGTGATTTCTGGTGGATTCCCTTGCCGCTTGGTGCACTGGCACTGTTGATTGCAAACAGAAAATAAAAGAAAATCCCCCGATGCATCGGGGGATTTTCTTTTACAGTAAGAAGTTATATTTGTACACATGAGAACCATAATACAAAGAGTTACACAAGCCAGTGTAAACATTAACAACACCATAAAATCTGAAATTAAAACAGGCCTGCTTGTTTTAGTTGGCATTGAAGATGCCGATACCCATGAAGATATTGAATGGCTGAGCAACAAGATCGTAAACCTGCGCATTTTTGATGATGAAAATAAAATTCCCAATATCTCTGTAAAAGATATAGGTGGCGATATTTTACTGGTAAGCCAGTTTACTCTCCATGCATCTGCAAAAAAAGGAAACCGCCCTTCCTATATTAAAGCCAGCAAGCCCGATATTGCCATACCACTTTATGAAAAAATGATCACTCAACTGCAAACTGACCTCGGCAAGAAAATATTTACCGGCGAGTTTGGTGCAGATATGAAAGTTTCATTATTAAATGATGGCCCTGTAACTATCTTTATTGATACAAAAAACAAAGAATAATTTTATTACACGGATTTTAACGAATTACACTAATTGGGTTATTATGGCTGAGTTATTGTTTAAGGAAGAATCATTTAAAATTATTGGCGTATGTATGGAGATACATAAAAGTTTGGGTATGGGTTTAAAAGAAATAAATTATAAAGATGCTATGGAAATAGATTTTATAGAACAGGATATTAATTATAACAGAGAAAAAAAATTTATGGTAAAATACAAAGATAAAGTTCTCCGAAATCCATATATAGCTGATTTTGTAGCTTATGATTCGATTGTTATTGAAGTTAAATCAACATCAGCAATTATAGATTCTCATTTAGCACAAGCACTTAGCTATCTGGCTGTTTCTGGGATGAAACTGGCATTAGTAATAAATTTCGGAGAACGATCTTTAACCTGGAAAAGAATTGTATTATAATTCGTGTAATTCGTAAAAATTAGTGTAATAATGACAATACAAGAAGCGCAACAGCAGGTTGACCAATGGATTAAAACCGTTGGCGTAAAATATTTTAGTGAGCTTACGAACCTTGGCATACTTATGGAAGAGGTTGGAGAGCTGAGTAGATTGATGGTACGTAAATATGGTGAGCAATCTTTTAAAGAAAGTGATAAAGGCAAAGAACTGAGTGATGAAATGGCGGATGTGCTTTGGGTATTGATTTGCCTGGCCAATCAAACCGGGGTTAACTTAACTGATGCGTTGGAAAAGAATTTTGAGAAAAAGAACCTGCGGGATGGTGACAGGCATCACCAAAATGAGAAATTAAAATAACTAAATGAAATTTATAGCCAAAAATATATGGTCAATCACCAAACAATCTTTTTCTGATTTTATAGATAACAAGGTTTTTAAACTGAGTGCGGCACTTGCTTTTTACACTATCTTCTCATTGCCTGCTATGCTCATTATTATCATCTCCATCAGCGATATTTTTTATGGCAGGGCAGCAATAGAAGGAACCTTATACCACCAGATTGCAGGGTTTGTAGGTACAGATGCGGCAAAGCAAATACAGGAGACCATCCGGGGTGCAGCTTTATCAGAGAGCAGTTATTTTGCAACAGTGGTAGGTATCATCACCTTGCTTTTTGGCGCCACCAGTGTATTTAGCGAGATACAGGATTCCATCAACCATATCTGGAAATTAAAATCAAAACCTAAAGGAACCGGTTTTTTAAAAATGCTCCTTAACCGCCTGCTATCTTTTTCACTTGTTGTAAGTCTCGGCTTTCTGTTACTGGTTTCGTTGCTGATAAACGGCGCTATGGACGCACTTTTACACCGGCTTACCACCATATTCCCGCAGCTTACCGTAGTGATGGTTTATGTGTTCAACCTTATTCTCACTTTTGGCATAACCTCCTTATTATTCGGAATGATATTTAAGATACTGCCTGATGCCCGAATTAAATGGAGACATGTTAGAGCCGGTGCATTTGCCACTGCAACGCTTTTTATGGCCGGCAAGTTTTTAATAAGTTATTACATCGGCCATAGCCAGCTGTCAACCACCTATGGCACAGCAGGCACTGTAATTGTTATGCTGCTTTGGGTTTATTACTCGGCCATGATATTATATTTTGGCGCTGTTTTTACACATGTGTATGCAGCACATACCGGCAGCCGCATTTACCCCAACAGCTATGCCGTTTGGGTGCAGGAGATTGAAGTGGAATCGGAAAAATCAATAATAGAACAGCCCGAAGTAAAAACAGTAATTGAAACTACAGATGTACCGCCTGCAGTATAACGGGTTTATTTTTTTTCATTTTTTAATCCGCATAAAATATTTTGCGCATAAACTGACCGCTCCTAAAACAATAAAAGGAATTGCATAGGTTGTTAACCAGGTATTAATTACCAACATCGAAATACCGGCAATTATAAAACAGGCACCAATTAAATTAAAAAGCTGCGCATTATTATCCGGGCTGCTCTTTACTTTATTTGCATCTGTTTTTTTTGAAAAAAGATTGAAGAACAATACGCCTATCTCATCCTCGGTATAACCTTCTTCACGCAACCCGTTTTTAATTTCCCCTTCAGGCTCTCCTTTGCTTAATTGCTTTCTTATTTGCTTTATTTTTTCTTCTGTTATCATTGTAATAAATCCTTTTCCGGAATGATTGGACCCAAAGATATAGGGTTGCAGGCACTGTAATTCATACTGCAGCATAAACCCATAGCAAAATATTTTGAGTTTTGCCTTACTTTTGCAGCCTTATGGCAAATGAAGCAAACAATTTTCCGGAGCTAATCTCCCATTGTAAAGAGTACGGTTATATTTTCCAATCCAGTGAAATTTACGATGGCCTGGCGGCTGTATATGACTATGGCCAGAATGGTGCCCAGTTAAAAAAGAACATCAGGGATTACTGGTGGAAGAGCATGACGCAAATGCACGATAATATTGTGGGCATTGATGCAGCTATCTTTATGCACCCAACCACCTGGAAGGCAAGTGGCCACGTTGACAACTTCAGCGACCCGATGATTGATAATAAAGACAGTAATAAAAGGTATAGGGTTGATCATTTGATTGAAGGATTTGCCGAAGAGCAGTCTGCAGCCGGCAATAAACAGTTGGCAGAAGAAACCCTGGCATCAATGGATGCGTTGTTAGCTAAGGATGATTATGCAGGACTTAAACAATTAATTGAAGACAACAAGATAAAATGTGCCATCAGCAAAACCTGCAACTGGACAGATGTACGCCAGTTCAACCTGATGTTTTCTACAGAGTTTGGTGCTGTAGCAGCCGATAACCCCGATGAAAATAAAGTGTACCTGCGGCCTGAAACTGCTCAAGGTATCTTCGTAAACTTTTTAAACGTGCAAAAAACCGGCAGGATGAAAATCCCTTTTGGTATTGCACAAACCGGTAAGGCTTTCAGAAATGAAATTGTTGCAAGGCAATTCATTTTTCGCATGAGAGAATTTGAACAGATGGAAATGCAATTCTTCATTCGCCCCGGCACACAAATGGAATGGTATAAATTCTGGTCGGAAGAAAGAATAAAATGGCACCAGAGTTTAGGAATTCCTGCGGAGAAGTTACGTTTTCATGATCACGTGAAGCTGGCGCATTACGCCGATGCCGCTATGGATATTGAATTTGAATTTCCTTTTGGCTGGAAAGAACTGGAAGGTATTCACAGCCGTACAGACTTTGATTTAAAACAGCACCAGGAATTCAGCAAAAAGAAAATTCAGTATTTTGATAATGATATTGATGCTGCTACCAATAAACCTTATGGCAATTATACACCGTTTGTTGTAGAAACTTCCGTTGGTTTAGACAGGTTGTTCCTAACCATCATCAGCCTTGCCTATACCGAAGAAAAATGGCTGAAAGAAGATGGTACTGAAGACAGCCGTGTGGTTTTAAAAATTCCTGCTAAGATCGCTCCTACCAAACTGGCCATTCTGCCTTTATTAAAAAAAGATGGATTGCCTGAAATTG
>JAOAUI010000022.1:0-2680 GCA_030157685.1 Ferruginibacter sp.
GCGTATTCTTGTTCAGGTGAACATTCTGAATGGTAGCCTGGATCTGAAGTGCTGCTTCACTTCCAACAAGGCCTGATATCTGGCTATATACCTCTCCCTGCATGGCTTCTTTTCCAAATAACAATCCACTAACAGAAATCAGGATCACAAGCAAAGGGGCCAGCGATAAGGTTGTATAGTATGCCAGCGAAGCGCTATACTTCAGCACATTATCTGCTATATACTCAGTTACAACCTGTTTATTAAAAGTATAAAATGAAATGATTTTTTTCTTCATGATTATAAAAACACAAATGATCTATGATCTTCAAATGATAAAAGATATTTACATCCCATTTCGTACTGCGCTGTCTGTTATTCGTTGTGGATGTAAAGTAACTAAATAATACAATGAAATAAATTCAAATAAATATTACCAGTTATGTTTAGATACCGTTGATAATTTACCCCATATCTACTTTTGATAACCCATCAAAAGTTTTATATGATAATTCAAAATGGTTCGATAACCTGTATATTCAAAAATAGTTTTTAAATTATCTGAAATAAAACAGCAATTCTACAAATCCTGCAGACGTTGTTATGATCAATTTTAGAGATTAATAACTAAGAGTCAGTATAAGTATATGTTACATAATTTTACCTCATTATGTTAAAATTCCCATTTTTACAGTTGCCAAAATGACAAAAATCACCTGAATTAATGTTTGGCAGTAAATTTGATTCGATGCTTATATAACAACATTCTTCAAATTAAAAACACATATCATGGGCTCAAAAAAATTATTATCCGCCGTATTACTTGGCGCAGCAGCAGGTGCAGTTCTTGGAATTTTATTAGCTCCGGATAAAGGTTCGGAAACACGGAAAAAAATCGCTAAAAAAACAGGCGATATTGGAGATACTGTAAGAAATAAATTTACAGAATTTGGTGAATCCATTGCAGAAAAATTCGACAATATCAGGAGTGAAGCCAATGACCTGATGGAAAAAGGAAAAGATAAAGTACAGCAGGTGAAAGAAGATACAAAACGGTTTGTATAAACTAACTGATACGCATAAAAGCAAATAACCCGGAAGCAAAATTTTAAGTATGGAAAATCAGGCAAAAGATAATATTGAATTATTACTGGATAAGGGAAGCGATTACCTTTCTACCAGGATAGACCTTTACAAGTTAAAAGTAGTAGACACTTCAAGCGATGTGTTATCTGCAGTTATTTCAAAAGGTATTGTATTCACTGTATTTGCTGTTTTCTTTTTAATTGCCAATATCGGCATTGCATTGCTTTTGGGCGAACTGCTTGGTAAGCTGTATTTTGGCTTCTTTATCGTTGCAGGTTTTTACCTCATTGCCGGAATAATCATTAAAACGATGCAGAAAAAATGGCTGAAAGAACCATTGGCTGATAAACTGATTGAAAAACTATTGAAATAAATAACCATGAAAATAAATGGTAAAGCGGCTTTGCAGGAAAAGATAATTGAACTTGAAAATTTGAAAGTTGTTCAGGAAGAAGAACTGAAGCTGCAATTTCATGCGGTGAAAGAAAGCATGAAACCCTCTAATTTATTAAAGAGCGGGCTAAGCAGTTTAACTTCCGGGCCCGGACTTGGTGGTGGTTTATTAAAAACTGCTGCCGGACTGGGAATAGGTGTGCTTTCAAAAAAAATATTCCTGGGAAGTTCTCCCTCTTTTATTAAAAAGGTGGTAGGAAGCGTGTTTGAGATAGCTGCAGCAAATACAACCATCAGCCATGCAGACAAAATAAAGGCTTATGGTATTTCCCTATATAATAATTTATTCAATAAAAACGAAAAGCATAAAACAGACGCTGATGTTTCCTGAAAAGATCTGCATCCGCCTGGTTCATTTAAATCTGTAACAGTTTCTGCATAGTATTGTTCTAAAGAAAAATATTAACTGATAAAGCCTCCCTTACCTGGAGGCTTTATCAGTTTTAAATTTCTGTATTGCGTGCCTGGAAAAATCACTTAAGATTAATCTTCCGCTGATCACAGCTCTTTCCTTTAGCAAAACATCCCATTGCTCTGTACCACGCCAGCATACTTTTTTAAGTTCGGCCATTGCTGCCAGGCTGGAGTGTGCAAGGTTATGAGAGAGACGCTGTACTGCTTCGTCCATATTTTCAATATTCTCATGCACTTCTGTAAAAAGCCCTTTTTTCTTTGCCCATTCACTGTTTCGCCAATTGGTTGCATCAATGGCCAAAGCAGAAAATGCTGAATTTCCAACTTTACGTTCAACTGCAGGCCCAACTACAAATGGGCCAATGCCAATAGCCAGTTCACTTAATTTAATATCTGCATTTACCACTGCTATGGCATAATCTGCAGCTGCTGCAAGCCCTACACCACCACCAACACATTTCCCCTGCACCCTGGCGATAATAAATTTTGGGCACTTACGCATGGCATTGATCACATGGGCAAATCCGCTGAAAAATTTCAAGCCTTCCTCCTCATTTTTTATCTGTAACAATTCATCAAATGATGCGCCCGCACAAAAAGATTTTTCTCCGGCACTTTTCAGTACGATCACATTTGTTTCATTATGTGTACCGGCAAAATGAATTTCCTGAGCCAGTTCTTCCAGTATTTTTCCGGGAAGTGAATTACTTTGCGGATGAAAAAATTCAATCGTTGTAATGCCTTTATG
>JAOAUI010000022.1:2780-8143 GCA_030157685.1 Ferruginibacter sp.
ATCTCTACATACCATTTTACAATCCCCTTTGGAATATCTGCTCCTCTTGCCATAACAATATCAGGGTTTTGTTCCTTCATTTCCTGGGCAGTTTTTTCTTTACAACTGAAACGGATATAAACCGACATGCCCGGGTAAACAGGTTTTGTAAAGCGAAGTTCGTCAATTCCGTAATTCAATAAAACAGGATTTTTTTCATAACTGTCAACAAACAACCCGGCGGCAGCACTCATGATAAAATAACCATGTGCCACCTGTTGCTCAAACATGGTACCGGCAAAATCAGTTGCTGTAAGATGTGCATAAAAATGATCGCCACTCAGGTCGGCAAACCGGTCAATATCCTCTGAGGTGATCAGCCTTTTTTCTGTAATGATCTGGTCGCCGATAACCAATTCCTCAAAGTATTTTTTAAACGGATGTATGCCGTTATTAAATCCTTTTGCATGTGGCTGATATACATTGCTGATGGCAGTTATCATGGTTGGTGATCCCTGTATAGCTGTGCGTTGCAGGTAATGTTTAACACCCCTCAATCCGCCCATTTCTTCACCGCCGCCGGCCCTGCCCGGACCGCCATGAACGAGCAAGGGCAATGGAGAACCATGACCAGTACTTTCTTTGGCACATTCATTATTTAAAACCAATATCCTGCCGTGATGAGATGCTGCACCCAATACATATTGTTTGGCAAAAGCCGGGGATGCAGTAACAATAGATGAACATAAACTTCCTTTTCCTTTTTTACTCAGTTCTATAGCCTCATCCATATTTTTATATGGCATAATCGTACTTACCGGCCCAAATGCTTCAATATTATGCGATTCCTCCCTGGCAAAAGGTTCTTTGTTCAACAACAACAAAGGGCTTAGAAAAGCACCTTCAATTGCATCTGCATCAACTACATTTACGCTTTCCAGTGATCCATATATAACAGCAGATGATGCCAGTAGTTTTTGCACCTGTGCCCTTACTTCTTCCCTTTGTGTTAACCCGGCCATGCTACCCATTCTTACTTTTTCATTCAACGGGTTCCCGATTGTGGTTTTATCCAGTTCAACAGCAATTGCCTTCCAGGCATCTTCCATTTTATTTTCAGGAACAAATATGCGGCGGATGGCTGTACATTTTTGCCCGGCCTTTACCGTCATTTCTTTTTTTACTTCTTTGATGAAAATATCCCACTCAAGGTTTCCGGGCTCTGCATCCGGTGCCAATACAATACAATTCAGGGAATCTGCTTCCATATTAAATGGAACGCTTTCGCTTAAAATGGCAGCATGTGATTTTAATTTCAAACCTGTTGCAGCAGAGCCAGTAAATGTTACCACATCCTGTGAGGTAACATAATCGAGGATATTGCCTGCGCTTCCGCAAATGAGCTGCAATGCACCAGCTGGTAAGATGCCGGACGCAACGATTTCTTTTACTACTGCTTCTGTAAGATAAGAAGTAACAGTAGCAGGTTTCACAACTGCGGGCATGCCTGCCAGTAAGTTAACGGCAATTTTCTCCAACATGCCCCATACAGGGAAATTATAAGCATTGATGTGAATGGCTACGCCTTCTTTGGGTACCAGGATATGGTGGCCCATAAAAGTATTTTGTTTGCTCAAACTGATCGGGTCGCCATCCAGGCAAAAAGGGTCATCCGGCAATTTCCGCCGCAGCGATGCATTGGAAAACAAATTCCCAATACCGCCTTCAATATCTATCCAGCTGTCAATTTTAGTTGCTCCTGACTGGTAGCTTATTTTGTAGAAAATATCTTTTTTACTCAGTAAATGCAGGGCAAGCGCCCGCAACATTCTGCCTCTTTCCTGGAAAGTCATTTTACGCAGCGCCGGGTTACCTGTTGTACGGGCATAATGCAGGATGGATTCAAAATCTAACCCCTTTGTGGTTGCACTGTTTATTGCTTTTCCGGTTACAGCATTGTATAATAACTGTCCCTCACCATCGCCTTCTATCCATTTACCCGATATATAATTACCTAATTTTTGCATAGCATTTTCGTTATAAGGCAAAGCTAAGGAATGAAAATAAAAAGAGATTTTTAAATTGATGTTTACACAATCAAAAAACCATATAGCTATAATTAGCTATTGTTGATTCAGCTGCAACTAAATATTTTTATGTAAATATTATAAGCAGTCATTCTGCATTACACTGAAAACAAACAATTATTTTATAATACTATTGCTAAAACAAATTAAATTTTTTACCTTACTTTTAATGCTTTATCATTGAGTAAACTTTCTAAAAAACCATCCGTATAAAATAATCTGTATCCTATAAAATATCAAAAGCAAACAATTTGCTGCACTAGCCTTTAAATATACCTGTTACCGAAATGACAATATAATTTTTGTATGTATTGCAAGCCTGTTTTTGTATGCCATTAAAACAGCTCCTGTACTAAATTTTACTGTCGCTGATCCTTTTTTTTACTATCTGATAAACTTAGCAATGAAAAAGTAGTGTGATTTTTTTGAATGTGTAACATACATTCTGTAAAAGTGCAATACAAATATTTATTGAATTGGGTATGGTTATCTTATTTCTATCTAAAATTTCAAAAAACTGTTACATGAAAAAATTTATTCTCCCCCTATTTCAACTTTGTAAAGGGTTCTCAGTAAAGCCATTTACATTTATTTTATTGTTGATTTTACTTTCACTGGCAAGTACGGCACAAAGAAGTCTCAACAAGGCCGACTTTGCACCGTTTAAAGCAAACAAAGAAGAATTCATGAACCGTCGTGCAGAGGCAATCGGATTTAAAAGAGGCATTGAAAAAGACAAGCCATTTGATCCAGCCAATCGCATCATTGCTGTTCAGCAAATGGAAGAACAGAAAATGCAACGTTCATCAAGGCGTGGTTCCTATCAAAGAAATATATTGGCGCCCTGGCTTGAGATCGGCCCTAATCCGATACCTAATGGGCAGGTTGTAAGTGGCCCGCAGTTACCGGTTTCAGGAAGAACGATTTCGATTGCTGTACACCCTACAAATCCAGACATCCTGTATGTTGGTACAGCACAAGGGGGCCTTTACCGTTCGCTCAATGGAGGTACAACATGGGTGCCACTTATGGACAATACCTTGAGTTTAGCAATCAATACCGTGGCAATTGCAGCTTCTCAACCAAACACAATATTTGTAGGTACGGGGGAAGCAAATTTTTCATCAGATAGTTATTTTGGAGCTGGCATTTACCGGATTGACAATGCCAATTCAGCATCACCAACAATTACCGGCCCTATCGGCAGTAGTGTCTTTACAGGACGTGCCGTTAGTAAGATTGTGGTGCATCCTACTGATCCAAATATCATTTTTGCCGGATCTGCTTCCGGTATCGGCGGAATTGGTGCTGCTTCAAATAGTTCACTTGCTAATCGGGGACTTTTCCGCTCAACAAATGCACTCAGTGCTTCTCCAACCTTTACGCAATTGACTTTAACAGGTTTAGCTGCACAAACCCGCAACATTGTTGACATGGTAATGGATCCGGGTAATCCTGATAGGGTACTTTGTACTGTTGGAGATTCATTTAGTGCCGGTGAAGGCGGAGTGTACTTATCTACGAATGCGTTAGCTGCAATCCCAACCTTTGTTCGCACATTTACTGCGGGCATTGGAACTAGTGCTTCCAGAACTGAACTTGCATTGCACAGAAGCGGTGGAGGGGTAGTTACTGTATATGCTGCTTCGGGATTTAACGGAGGAACGGTTCAACGGTCTATTGATGGTGGAGCAACCTGGACTCAGCGAATAGACAATAATTTTTGCGGAGGTCAATGTTTTTATGACATCGCAGTAGAGGTTGATCCGACCAACGCAGACCGGGTATATTTGGGCGGTGTTGGAACGACTACAACTTTTACAATTTCTAATAATGGAGGTACCACTTTTAACAGTAGCGAAAGCGGGTTACATACCGATTCACATGTTATTACTGTTGCCCCATCGCTGGCAACAACAATATATTTCGGTTCAGATGGTGGCATTTATAAATCTACCGATGCCGGCAACACCTGGGCTTCATTGAATAACACTACATTCAGGGCCACACAATTTATGAGCCTTGCCCTGCATCCTACAGATCCAAATTATACAATCGGAGGTACGCAGGATAATGGTACGAATATGTATAAACCCGACGGAACCTGGAACAGAATTGATTATGGTGACGGCGGATATGCAGCAATTGATCAGAATGCAACTGACGCTACGAATGTGCGGATGTATCATACCTATTTCAATCAAACGAATGCCATGGGTTATGCCAGGGTAACTACAACAGCAGCAGCAACAGAAGGGAACTGGGCTTTTTTCGGTTGCGGATTTGGAGGCAGTACCCCGAACGGAATGACATGTACAGCTACTGCGATCCTGTTCTATGCGCCAATGGAAACCGGACCGGGTAACCCAAATACATTATACTTTGGCTCTGATGTGCTCTACCGGTCAACTGATGGCGGCACTTCTGTAACAAAAGTAAGCCAGGAGCCTATTTCCTCAGGCGTGGCTATCAGTGCTATCGGAATCTCACCGCAAAATGACAATGTAAGAGTAGTTGGACTGAGAACCGGCGGTATCCTTGGTACAACAACGGGTTCAAGTACATTAATAAACCTGGATGCCGCAAACACAGTGCCTAATGGTTTTATTGCACGAGTAGCTATTGATCCAAACAATGTTAATACTGCTTATGTTACACTTTCAACTTTCGGATTTGTAAGTGTATGGAAAACAACAACCCTGAACGATGTTAACCCAATCTGGACAGCCGCGGCTACCGGAATTCCCAATGTTCCGGTAAATGCATTTGCAATAGATGCATCAAACTCTAATAATCTTTATGCCGGAACTGATATAGGAGTTTATATTTCAGAAGACGCAGGTGCTAGCTGGGTTCCTTTTGGAACTGGTTTACCCATTGTTGCGGTTTTTGATATGGCTATACATCCTGTAACTAAAGTATTGCGTATTGCCACTCATGGCCGTGGTTTATGGGAGATACCTACAGGAGTTGTATGTAATGTATCGGGTTCTGGTACAACAACGCCTGTTTCCTGTAACGGAAATACCGATGGTACAGCAACCATAACACTTTCTGGTGATGGTTCTGGTGCACCCGGTACATACACACTTGATGGCGGGGCGCCACAGGTTTTTGCAACCAATCCATTTACTGTTACTGGCCTTTCAGCTGGTCCCCATACTATTGTGGCAACAGTTACAGCCGGTGGTTGTGTATCCAGCGATATATCTGTAACCAATACAGTTAATTCATCAACTTTAGCAGCCACATTCATTAAAACAAATGTGAGTGCTTGTAATGCAACCATCAGTGATG
>JAOAUI010000023.1 GCA_030157685.1 Ferruginibacter sp.
CCAACCCCGAAGGACTGAACCTGCGTAGCAAAGATGAAATTGACCTGGACTGGGGTGGTAAACTTGTTTTTTGCAATTGCATTGTTGGGGGCGCTATTGATACCCGTTTTCTTCCCTCTATTTTAAAAGGTGTGATGGAAAAAATGCAGAACGGGCCGTTAACAGGAAGTTATGCCCGTGATATCAGGGTGAGTGTGTATGATGGCAAGATGCATGATGTAGACAGCAATGATATTTCTTTTAAGATAGCAGGCTTACATGCATTCCGCCAGGCTTTTATTGAAGCCGATCCGCAATTGCTGGAACCGATTTATACAGTGGAAGTATTTTGCCCGGATGAAATGGTGGGTGCAGTAATGGGCGACCTGCAAACCCGTATGGGTGTGGTGGAAGGCATGCAGGCCGAAGGACATTTTGAAAAGATAACGGCTAAAGTTCCGCTGGCGCAAATGCATCAATATTCATCATCGCTGCGTAGTTTAACACAGGGCCGTGCCCGTTTCAATATGTATTTCAGTTCGTATGCGCCGGTTGCTTATGAAGTGCAGCGCAAACTGATGGAGGCATATAGCAAGCATGAAGTGTTGCAGGACTAATAAATGGTGACTGCGGTAGTAAAACCTGATTATTGCTTTGCTGCCACAGTTTCTCTTTTTTCCTGCTCTGCAAGAATAGCAGCTAAGTAAGGCGTGGTTTGCTTTTCAATTTCGGCTTCGGTAATATCCAATGCATGCGGATTGGTAATCAATTGCAGCCAGGGTTTTGGGGCTTCAAAATTGTAGCTGCCAAAAACAATTACCGGTGTACCATTTGCCAGAACGGTTTCTTTATCGCCTAAAATCCATTGGTCGGCCCAGTCGTATAAATAGCGGGCATCTTTTTCCTGCAGGCGCAGGCAGGAGTGTGATGCAGGATAACCCGGCATAGCGTACTGATGCCAGCCCACACCATCTTTATTGGCAATATTAAAATTCCACAGCAGTTCCCACTCATCGTTAACGGTGCTGATGGTTTTTTCTGCTTTCCAGTTGGCATAAAAAAGCCCCGTTGGTGTAGGGTCTTTTTTGCGCCCCATATTGGTGGGGCCGCTGTACATTAAAATGCCGTTTTCGTAAGTGCCAAATGTTTGTGTTGGGTAACTGAAGAAAATAATTTTATTGACAGCTGCCAGGTAAGGCACATTTAAAGGAAAAGGAAGATAGTAAGCAAGATCGCCGGTTATATCTGTTGGTATGATGACTGTATCCATTTGTGCGAAGCCGGCTTTATCGGTTCTGTTAACTGCCAGTACAATGTGTAACTGGCTGCTGTCTTTATTGGCAAGTAGCCATTGCTTTGCATTGGCCAATTGGTAAGTAACTGTTTTGGGCTGTTGACGCTGTGGCGGTTGTTTTAATGTAACTTTTTTTTCTTTTTTTGTACTGCATGATAATAAAACAGTGAGACAAAAAGATACAAAGATGACGGCGTTTTTTATGGTGGTTTTCATGCGGCAAATATGCACGCAATATTTTTTTAAAAGGTTACATGATTGTTGGAAAACGTTGTATTATTCACATATTGCAATGAACAGTGGATTTATTTACCTTCTAATTCCTTCAGCTTGTTTTGTGCTTCCTGGTAACCGGGGTATAACTGCAGCGTTTTTTTATAAAACCTGATAGCATCTTCTTTGCGGTTTAGTGCCAGGTAAATATTGCCGGTTGTAAACATTACCAAATCTTTATCCGGAAAGTCGGCAACATTATTGTCAGCTATTACCATTGCATCTTCATATCGCTTTAAGTTTAGCAACTGTTCTGCAATAAAATTCATCGATATCCAGTCAACATAATAATGGGCAGTATCAGCTTTCATTTTTTTGTATTCTTCAACAGCTTTTACTGCTCCCAATTGCGCTATGTTTGTTTCTGTTTTTTTGTGAATGGGTTCTTTTATTATAACAGGTTTGTTATAAAGTACCTTAACCAGGTTCTTTGTTATTCCAAAAAAATCGGTGGGAGAACTGTTGCATAAAATAATAGTAAAGCTGTTGGTAGCAGGGATGCGGAGCATGAAGGAAATAAATCCTTCCGTCATACCCAGGTGAAAATTGGCTGCAACACTATCTTCGGGTGTGTATTTAAAGTTTTGATTAAACCAGCCATAGCCATATCTCGCCGGCCGCATACCGGGTGTGAGCATTTCATCTGTAAGCTCTTTGTTGAGTAAAGTATGATTTGATAAAGCCAGGTGAAATTTAAACAGATCATCTACGGTTGAATACAAATCACCGGTTCCCATGGTGTTGGACTGATCCCGAAAATCGGCACTGGTAAAGCCTCCAAAGCTATAATCGTATCCTGTGGCCCTGTTTGGTACAATCTGCAAATGCTGGTAAGAGCCGGAATTATTCATCTGCAGTTTATCAAAAATATCATCCTTCATTAATTGAGCATAGGATTTTCCTGTTACCCTTTCCATGATGTATCCCAACGTAAAATAACCCCAGCTGCTGTAGAAATAACGGGAGCCGGGTGTAAAAGAAAGAGCAGAGTCCATAAATACTTTTACATAATCTTCTCTTGAAAAATTTTGCCGGCTTATTCTTGGAAAAAAGTCTTTTATAATATCATAGTTGGGTATGCCGGAACTGTGGCTGAGCAATTGTTTTATGGTTACATTGGCGGCAGGCTTATTTTTAAATTCGGGTAAATAGTCTGCAATGGTTTTATCTAAACTCACCAGCCCTTTTTGTACCTGTATCATCATCAGCGTGGCTGTAATGGGTTTTGAAACAGAGCCAAGCATAAACTTTGTGTCTGTTTTGTTGGGTATATTCCATTCCCTGTTAGCCGAGCCAAATGCACCTTTGTAAAGAACTTTGCCATTCTCTGCAACCAGTACTGCACCATCAAACATATTGTAGTTGTGGTAGGTTTGCATGATGTTTGACAGCGTTGCCTTTTTGTTTTGGGCAAAAAGGCAAAGGTTTACAAGCAGGCAATAAAGCAATATTGTAATTCTCTTTAGTTGCATAACTTTTCTTCAGGTTGTTTATTAATTGGAGTGCTGGTATTCAATACATGTGTAAAGTTATCCTTTGATCAATGCTTTTAAAAATAATTGTACACTCTCCGATCTTCCGATAGGCTCTAATAAGAAAATAAAAAGGTTAACGCCCAGCGCAAGAAAGGTTGCGGGATGTTTGAGCTTGCCGTATTTCCATGCTCCCAGGATCAGCATTCCCATTATAAGTACCTGCGTAAGATAAATTGGCACCATGATATTTATGTTTGGAAAATCTTTGGCATGCATATCAACATAAACATTTTGTATTCCCCTTCCAAGTGCAGGCATCATGATAATAAATACTGTTGCTATCAACCACCATGCATGGTTTTCTATTTCTTTTCTGTGAATGATACTTTTTATTACGGCAAATCCAAAGGCTGTCATCATTACAATTTCCACTGCAGCTACACCCAAAAAGAACCAGGGTTGAAACGGTCCGAACTGTTCGGGTAATTCCAAAGCTCTTTGGGCTGTAACCATGTCTCTGTTCATCATGCTCAGCGCAGTAAGGCAAACACCACCGGCTATAAACATACCGATGATGCCATTGGTTCTGTGCCTGGCCATTTGGCCATGTGTAGCAAAATAAGGTTGAATGATAAGATAGAGATACCAAACCGTGCCTGTCCAATAGTGTATATGCACCGACCATGCATTATCAGAAAAATCGCCCCAATAATCTTTGAAAATGCCAAGCTGCATCACAATCATGGGAAGCAACATCCATTTGTAAAGGGTTTTGTATTTACTCATTCTGACAAAGTAATTAAATTTATTTTGAAATACTAACAGCCGGTATATTAAATTGCGCCACTTCGTTTAAAAGCACAGCCTTGCCAGTTTTCAGTGCTTTTAAAAAAGTATCAATATCATTCCCATAACTGCGAACGCTTACGCCAAATAACAGAACACCCTTTTTGCCCGATTTATCGGTAAAGGTTTTGTAACGGTAAACATTCCGCTCAACAATATCAACCGTTTTTCCGTTGGGCGAGTTGGCGCTTAATAAAAAATCGAGCAGGTATTCTCCGTTTTTCTGAAACATCTCATAATTAACGATGGGGTTTGTTTCTTTCATCTTTTTAAGCTCGGCTATTTTGGCACCAACCACTTCTTTCAGGTTAAAATTTCCCAGGCTCAGATCCAGCATCACCATCGACTTAAATTTATCGGCATTGTCGCCAGCCGGAATGTATTCCTGTTTATAAAAATCAGCTGTAGGGTGGGAGGTCCAGCTTAAAGTGTGCGATTTTTTTCCGATCAATATCGGCCCCGGCACATTTAATTTATCAACTGCATTTTGTGCATACAAAAATGATGAAGTTAAAAATGCTGCGATGAAAAAGAATAGTGTTATTACAGCTTTCATTGTAATTTAGTTTAGAAGCCTGCGTATTTTCTAAATTTAACTATTTCAGACCAAAAAACTACCTGTTTGAAAAAGCGACTGCTATTTTAGCGCCCAGCGATGCATTGTGCAATATCAATGCAATGTTCGACTGCAGGCTTTCGCCATCGGTATGGTCGGCCAGGTATTTTAATAAGAACGGAGTAATTTCTTTGCCTTTAATATGCTGACGTTCTGCTGCCTCCAATGCCTTCCCGATATGTTTTTCCATTTCATCCTTTGGTATTTCCTGATCTGCAGGTAACGGGTTTGCAATCAGTACCGAACCTTCAAGCCCCATGGCCCATTTGGTGTGCAGCATGGCTGCAATTTCTTTGGGTGTTTCCAAACGCAGGGGAGAAGCAAAGCCACTTTTAGAAGAATAAAAACCCGGTAATTCATCCTGCCCGAAAGTAACTACGGGAATACCTTTTGTTTCAAGATATTCCAATGTAAGACCAATATCTAAAATTGATTTTACGCCTGCCGATACCACGGCTACCGATGTTTGTGCCATCTCAGTAAGATCGGCAGAAATATCCATGCTGCTTGCTGCTCCACGATGTACGCCACCTGTACCACCGGTTACAAATATTTTTATGCCGGCCATGGTTGCAATGCGCATGGTAGCAGCAACGGTGGTGGCACCATTTAATTTTTTACTGAGCACATAAGGTATATCACGCAGGCTCACTTTCCAAACCCCTTTTGCATTACCAAAAAATTCAAGCTGTGTTTCGGTTAAACCCACATAGCATTTTCCATCCATGATGGCAATGGTGGCGGGTATGGCACCGTTGGCCCTTACCATGGCTTCCACAGCCTGCGCTGTTTCTACATTTTTTGGGTAAGGCATACCATGCGAAATGATGGTGCTTTCCAGGGCAACAACCGGCTTGCCCTGTTGCAATGCCTGCTCTATTTCTGGTAAAATATGTATAAGGGAATGATTCATTATTCTTCGTAGTATTTAGAAACCTGTTGCAATAATTTTTCCTGGTTAAGGTGGGTGGCAATGGCGCCTTTTACCTGCAGTATTTCTGCAGATAAAGTATGTGCAGTACGCAAACTGTTCAGATTGTCTTTACCAAAATATTTTGATAAGATAAAACCACTTACTGACCCATCGCCTGCGCCGGTACAATCTACCACGCTGGCATTGGGCGCATTCAGTTTAAGGGTTTCTGTTTTTTTGTACAGGGCCGATCCATCGACGCCCTGGTGAAGCCAAATGTATTGAATGCCCCTGTCGAGCAGTTCTTTAATCTGTTCATCAGTTGTGGTGGCTGCATCGCTGCACAATGCCGGCAGTTCATCTTCATTGGGTGTAATTAAATACAGGCCATCTAAATTTGCCGAAGCAATCTTTTTTGCAGGCGGTACCGATACCGGCTCAATAATCATCCTGATCTTATTCAGGTTGGTAAAATGTATCAGCCAGTTAATAGATTCCACACTGATATTTGCATCAACCAACACATAAGCGGCATTGCTTAAAAGCGCTTCCTTTTCCTGTAAATATTCCGGCGTAATTAAATGCAGCGCAGCATTGGTAAGCAGTGCAGTAAACATAGAGCCATCTGTATTGATGATGGCCGTGTATTTACCGGTTGGTACGGGTGCTGTAATGGATGCATCCAGTAACATGCCCGTATCTGTACATTCCTTTTTCAACCATTCACCATCGGCATCATTGCCAAAAACAGAGATAAGCTGCGTAGGAATATCCAATAAGCTCAGCTGGTGAGCAATATTGCGGGCCACACCACCAGCGGTACGGGTAGATGTTACTTCATTGGTGGTATGCATCATCATTTTTTCTCTTGCATGAAAGAGCTCGTCCACCAACGCAGCGCCTATGCAGATAACAGGTTTTGACATGGTGGCAAAAGTACTGAAACTTATTGTGGGTTGCCATGTACCAGAACCAGGATCATTTTTTTTACTTACCAACGTCATACTTTCTGAGGCAGCAACAGGGTATTTTGTAATAAAAAGATTTTTCATCTAAAACTTATTTTATGAAAAAGATATTATTACTGATACTGCTGTTTCCGGTACTGGCGGGCTATGCTCAAAAATGGGAAAAGAATTATGATTTTGTTGATAATTGTGTGTGTGGGCTTTCCAAAGTAAAAAAAGATGGTAAAATAGGATATGTAACCAAGGCCGGTGTTGAAGTTATAAAGCTGCAATATGAAGACGGGTTAACATTCAACGATGGCTATACGGCCGTAAAAAAAGAAGGGAAATGGTTATTTATTGACAGTACAGGCAAAGCAATTACAGAAGCCATATTTGATGATGCCATGAGTTTTAAAAGCGGTTTCGCCGCTGTTTCAAAAAATAACCTGTATGGTTTTATCAATATCAAAGGAGAACTGGTGATACCCTGTACATTCAACAATGCCCGCAGCTTTACCGAGGGGTTAGCCCCTGCTGCCAATGCAAAAGGTTATTGGGGTTATATTAATGAAAAGGGAGAATGGATGATTAAACCCGAATACGACTTTACCGACAATTTTGAAAACGGTGAAGCAAGGGTTATGAAGGGAGAGAAGATGTTTTATATTGATCGGCATAATAAAATGGTGCATTAATAATTTGTAATTAGCATACTGGGGGTGCTGGTAGAGATTTTCGATAGTTTGCTGAAAGCCCAATAGAGCTTTCCAGTACAAGAGTGCCCCTAAAGCTTTCGGGGTAAACTGAGCCAATAAAGCTTAATAGCAGTATAAAACTATGACCCATGATTTTCTACCATCACTCCACAATTATCTTATAGACATACACCATACTTTCTGCTGTGCCTGAGTTTTTTGAAATTAAATAGCCATCTGCCTGCGATCTTGCACGCCGTGCAGGAGTCATCCTGGGGTCTTCATCAAATTGTAATTCGCCGGGGCCGTGTAAGGTTCTCATGTCTTTGTTCCAGAATTGGAGATGTATATGCCCGGCAAAGTCAGATTTTGGATAACCACTGGGTCTTATAGTTTCGAAAGTGAATTCGCCCTGCTCATTTGTTTTCAAGTAACCGAATAAACGGGCATGGTTAAAATCGCCGGAGTTCATTAAAATATGCACGCCGGTATCGGAATACCAGCCTTTGTCTGATGTGTGGTAAAAATAAATAAGTACATTCTTTTGGGGTTCACCTTTTTTATTTACCACCATGCCGTTAACTGTTATCCTTGTTCCGGGTTCTTTTTCGGTTACAATTTTAATTTTTTCAGCTTTTGCATTGGCTTTTATTACTTCCCTGAATGCTGTAAGCGAATGAAGGTTCATGAGTGAATCGCTGCTGAGGATCTTTGTGATGGTGGTTTTGCCCTGTTGCAACTGAAGGTTTATGTTGCTGATCGCATCACCACTGTTCTGGCAAGCCGCCATTTGCGGAATGATACTGCAAAGAAGCAATGCTGCTGTAATGATTTTTGTCATGGCTGTTACTTTTATTAAATAAACGAATTATTATGCAACAGTGAAAGTGGTTTTATATAAGCGGTGAAAAGGTAGGGGTATAAAAAAATCCCCTCGAAAAAAGGGGATTTAAATATTGTTGAATGAGATTCTTCGTTCCTCAGAATGACAAAAGCGACTGGTTAAATATCTGTGGCCTCTCCATAAGCCACAGCTGTTGCTTCTTTCAAAGCTTCGCTCATGGTAGGGTGAGGGTGAACTGCATTTAATA
>JAOAUI010000024.1 GCA_030157685.1 Ferruginibacter sp.
AAAAAATTAACGCTTTCGTTTAAAGAAAAGCTTTAATTTTAGTTTCTAAATTTTATAACTATGGACTTGTTTAAATCAGGTAATCCTACTTTATCTGAAAAAAGATTTAAGGATACCGTACTGGAAGATGTGGTTACCCACGAAAATGCCATGACCGTTAAAGGCACGATGAACAAGTTTGGAATCTTGTTTTTATTGACTATGGCAACTGCTTTCTATTCCTGGACAGAAGCTGTTAACAATGGAAATTCGTGGAATTTGGTTCTTATTGGTGCTTTCGGAGGCTTAGGTGTTGCTATTTTACTTTCTTTCAAAAAAGAATGGGGACAATATTTAGCTCCACTATACGCTTTACTTGAAGGATTATTTTTAGGTGCCGTTTCTGCTTATTTTGAATACCGGTTCGCAAGTAGACAAGGCGGATATGCTGGAGGCTATTCTGGCATTGTTTTTCAGGCTGTAGGCTTAACATTTTCTGTTGTTATTGCCATGTACCTTCTTTACAAGTTTAATGTTATAAGAGCAACCCAAAAACTTAAAACAATCATTATCATCGCTACTGCGGGAATCGGAATTTTTTATCTAGTTTGTTGGATAATGAGCATTGGATTTGATGCAATACTACCTTCATTCCTTTTCCAAGGATCCTTATTGGGAATTGGTTTTTCTGTTTTCGTTGTCGCACTTGCAGCCTTAAACTTAATTTTAGATTTTGATATGATAGAGAGTGGCGCTGCCTCAGGTGCTCCAAAATATATGGAGTGGTACGGAGCTTTTGGTTTGCTAGTTACTATTGTTTGGCTTTACCTTGAGATACTTCGTCTACTGAGTAAGTTAAACAGCAGAAGTTAATTTTCCTGCAATAACTATTATAAAAAAAGGCAAGAAAAATCTTGCCTTTTTTTATAAAGATGACAATAGCTCTTTTACTTTGCCTGCAATAAAATCCCTCACTTCATTAAACGCTGCGGGTTCCATATTTTTTGGATCGGGTATCTGCCAGTCAATAAATTTTTTGGCAGGCATCCAGGGGCAGGCATCGCCGCAACCCATGGTTACTACTGCATCAAAAGGTGCAAATACTTTTACTTCATCCAGGCTTTTGCTGTCGTGTTTGCTTAAATCATAGCCCAACTCTTTCATGGCTGCAATGGCTTTGGGATTTACAATGCCGCTGGGTTTGCTGCCGGCACTATATGCTTCCACTTCTGCGCCACCCAGCATTTTTGCAAATGCCTGGCTCATTTGGCTGCGGTTACTATTTTCGATACAAACAAAAAGCAATTTCTTTTTTTTCATATGTTGTTGTTTTGTAAATAACACATCATGTATTCATCAATAAAACGGTTTTGGCTGGCCAGATAAGAATAATTTTTCAACAGCCCTTCAATTACAAAACCGCATTTTTTATACAGGGTTATAGCTTTTTCATTTTCGTCAGAAACGGTTAAGTCAACCCTGCTGCGGTTATGTGCCCTTGCAAAAGTTATAATTTCCTGCATCAACAAAACTCCATAGCCTTTACCAGTGTGGGCAGGATGAATTGCCAATCCACCCACATACATTTTATGACTGTCCCTGTAGCGGTGCAGTACCAATTTACACATACCGGCATCGGCATTACCATCATTAAACTTATACAGCACCTGCTGCTGTAGCAAATCATCAAAAATGGGTTTAAACAGTTCCTTTTCCATTACCTCATACAGTAAAAATGGATTTACCTGCGGATGCATGTAAAGGCTGTAAAAAAAATCAAAATCAGTTGCTATGGCTTTTACCAACATTGCTTTACATTTTCTTTTTCATTACTACTGCTGATGATGGACATAAAGAAGTAAACTCGGCTGTTTGTTGTAAAGCAGCCGGGCTTTCTTCTCTTT
>JAOAUI010000025.1 GCA_030157685.1 Ferruginibacter sp.
CTCATGGCCGATGGTACTGCACAACAATGCGGGAGAGTAGGTAGCTGCCATATTCTTTTAAAAAGCCTTTCAGGAAACTGAGAGGCTTTTTTGCGTTTATGACTTTTTTACCAATGAAAGGTTCTTAAGGTTAATATGAACTCTTAAAATTTCTGTATCTTAAAAACGTAAAAACATAGTAAATACCGGTAACTATTCTTGAATGAAAGCAAAAAGCTTTTTTATATTATTATTTCTTTTGTCTGTATGGGAATTGTCTTTTTCTCAAAAGAATATTATTGGTACGTGGGAGGGAAGGTTTTTGAGTTACGCAACAGATTTGGGTCAGCCAAAACTGGTTGTGGAAATATTTGATTTTAAAGACTCTTTATTTACAGGCTTGAGTCATCTTTATTATGAGGGCGATAAATATGAACATTATAAAATTATTGGCCGTTATCTTAAAAAAGATTCCTTACTTGTATTTAAAGAAACGGTAACTATTTCGGTAGATCTTGGTATTTATGGAAATTGCCTGGGTACATACCTTATGAAACTGTCACGGAAAGGAAATACAGATATACTGGATGGTATATGGATGTCGAATAAAAAATACTGTACAGATGATGTAAAAGTATGGCTTAAAAAAGAGAGGGCTGAAATTAAGAAAGAACCCATTGCAGCTAAAAAGCCGGCTTTAGTTACAAAGCCAGTAATTAAGACCAAACCAAACCCACAACTGCCCGTAGTAAAAAGGCCAACAACTACTGTAGTTACCAGCCCAACTGCGCCTGTAGAAAAAAACATACCTGTTATAAAGACAGCTCCGGTTGTAATGCCAGCCATACTTAACCAAAGGGAAACCGATGTTCAGTCACTTTTAGAAATAGCATCTGCAGATAAAGATTCAATACGGGTAGATGTATATGATAATGGAGAAATAGATGGCGACTCTGTTTCTGTATATGAAGAAGGAGTGCAGCGTATTTCTAAAAAACTTATTACGGCAAAGCCAATTACATTTTATGTAAGCCTGAATAAAAATGTGAATCCGATAGTCCACTTACGCCTTGTTGCAGAAAACCTTGGTACCATACCGCCCTGTACAGCACTTATGATAGTAACCACAAAATCGAGGAGATACGAAGTACGCCTGTCAAGTAACTTCAGAAAGAATGCAACAGTTGAATTGTTTTTAAAAGAGTAAGTTGTTATTGCTTACTGTAAATATTAAATCTTAAAAAGAAAGTTTTTTTTAAGATTGTGTAATAATACATTTGCAGCCCCACAAATTTTCAACATGGATATTAAATACACCCACCATATTGCTGCTGAACTAAATTTAAGCGTAAAGCAGATCAACAGCATTTACCAATTGCATACCGAAGGCTCTACCATTCCTTTTATTGCCCGTTACCGGAAAGAAGCAACCGGAAACCTGGATGAAGTTGTTATTGCGAATGTGATTGACCAGATAAAATATTTTAACGAGCTGGAAAAACGCAAGGAGACTGTTTTAAAAACTATTGAAGAAGCCGGTAAGTTAACGCCGGAATTAAAAAAGCGCATTGAGGATTGCACCAGCGCTACCGTATTGGAAGATATTTATCTGCCCTTTAAACCAAAACGTAAAACAAAAGCCAGCGTTGCTGTGGAAAAAGGTTTGGAGCCACTTGCTACATTATTATTTGAGCAAGGCCAACATAACCCGGAAGTTGAAGCTGTGAAATTTATTACAGAAAATGTAAAAGATATTGCAGAAGCTTTGCAAGGAGCAAGGGATATTATAGCGGAGTGGATCGCCGAAAATGAGCAGGCAAGAAATATTGTGCGTAAATTATTTACAGAAAGTGCTGTATTATCATCGAAGGTATTGACGAGTAAGAAAGATGATGAAGATGCCCAGAAATACCGTGATTATTTTGAGTTTAAAGAACCGCTGGCTCAAAGCCCATCGCACCGCATGCTTGCCATACGCCGTGGAGAAAAGGGAGGGTTTCTTTTAATGGATATTAATGTTGATAAGGAAACGGCGCAGGAAGCGGTCAAACATATTTTTATAAGATCATCCGGCCTTGCAGCCAAACAGGTTGCATTGGCAATTGATGATTCTTATGTTCGCCTGCTGCAGCCATCAATTGAAACCGAGTTCAGGATGGCGGGTAAAATAAAAGCTGATGAAGAAGCCATCAGGGTGTTTGCAGAAAATTTGCGCCAGCTTTTACTGGCTTCGCCACTGGGTCATAAACGCGTGATGGCCATTGATCCGGGGTTTAAGTCGGGTTGCAAAGTTGTTTGCCTGGATGAGTACGGCGGATTTTTAAAGTACAATACTATTTATCCTCATGCACCACAAAATGATTGGAATGGCGCTACCAGAACTATAAAGGAATTGGTTGCCGAATATAATATTGAAGCCATTGGTTATGGTAACGGCACGGCCAGTAAAGAAACCGATCAATTGCTTCGGGCTAAAGATTTTGGTAAACCGGTTTCTCTTTTTATGGTGAATGAAAATGGTGCTTCTATTTACTCTGCCAGCGAAGTGGCCCGGGAAGAATTTCCGGATGAAGATGTTACGGTGCGTGGATCTATAAGCATCGGCCGCAGGTTGCTTGATCCTTTAAGTGAGCTGGTTAAAATTGATGCAAAGAGTATTGGTGTTGGCCAGTACCAGCATGATATAAATCAAAACCGTTTAAAAGAATCGCTGGATAAGGTGGTGGAAAGCTGCGTGAATTTTGTGGGCGTGGATGTAAATGCTGCGAGCAAACATTTACTTACTTACGTTAGTGGGCTAAGTGCCAATGTTGCAAAAAATATTGTGGAATACCGTTTAAAACATGGCAGTTTTAAAAGTCGCGATGAAATAAAAAAAGTGCCGCTGCTGGGAGCAAAGGCGTTTGAACAGAGTGCAGGATTTTTAAGAATCCAGGATGCGGCAAATCCGTTGGATAACTCGGCAGTACATCCCGAGAGTTACCATGTGGTGGAAACCATGGCTGCCAAAGTAAACAGCACGGTGCCGGAATTAATTAAGAACGCAGAAATAAGAAAGCAATTAAAAGCAAAGGATTTTGTTACGGAAACTATTGGTGAATTTACCATTACAGATATTTTAAAAGAATTGGAAAAGCCGGGTCGTGATCCACGTGCTGCTATTGAAGAATTCAGGTTTGCAGAGGGTGTAAACAGCATGGCAGACTTGAAACCCGGTATGAAAGTGCCCGCCATCATTACCAATATTACCAACTTTGGTGCTTTTGCCGATGTGGGTGTAAAGCAGGATGGAATGATACATGTATCGCAACTGGCGAACCGCTACATCAGCGATCCCAATGAAGTGGTAAAGCTTGGTCAAAAAGTGATGGTTACTGTAGTGGAAGTTGATATTCCAAGAAAAAGAATTGCATTGAGTTTAAAGGAAAGCGGCAACGCAAGACAGGAGGCAGTTAAGAAAGCTTTTAAGGATGAGGTTGAGGTTAAGGTTGAGGTTGAGGAAAAGAAAATGCCGTCTAATGCTTTTCAGGCAAAACTTATGGAGTTGAAGAAGAATTTTAAGGAGTAAGGAGGTTGAGGTGGGAATTTTATTATTGTGCTGTAATAATTAATTTCATGAAATGGCTGTAACCAATCCGCATATAAAAAAATTACTTACCTGTATTGAACTGGAAGAGCAGGAACAGGTTGAAAGATATAGTTTAGATCAGCAGCACAGCCTGAAATCCCTGAAGGCAGAAGGTTTGGCACTGCATCCTATTACTGTTACCCGAAAGAACTTTGGCTATGCTGATTATCCAGAGATTAGTTTTAAACTCAGTTACCCGGTTGAAATAAATCTGTTCAAAGATGGCGCTGCCATTGAATGTTTTTGTACCGGTGAAGAACCGGTGAAAGGCGTACTACTGAATTTGGACGGCAGGAGCGGAGAGTTCAGGTTGTTTGCACCGGATTTTCCGGATTGGATTGAAGATAAAAATGTAGGCATAAAGTTAGCGCCAGATCAGCGTACCACTTCCATCATGAAAACAACGCTTAATAACCTGGAAGCTAATAAAGAACTGTACAGGTTGTTTGAGGAGATACATGGCACTGAAGCCGTAAGGCAACAGCAGTTTAACCGGGAAGAACGATCTATCATCTTTACCAATAAAAATTTAAACCCAAGTCAGCAGGCGGCTGTTCAAGCCATGGTTGCCAATAATGAAATGCTGATCATTCATGGTCCGCCGGGAACTGGTAAAACAACCACGCTTATAGAAGGTATTTTGCAACTGATACAGCAGGGAGAAAAAATTATTGTAGCAGCACCCAGCAACACAGCTGTTGATAATATTGCCAAAGGATTAATTGAAAAAGGCGTTGCTGTTTTGCGGGTTGGTAACAGCAGCAAAACTGATGCACTTGTTTTTGCACATACACCCGAAGGCAAACTGGCAAACAGCCGGGAACAAAAAGAGATCAAGCAGTTAAAGATACGTGCAGAGGAATTCAGGAAGATGGCTTTGAAATACAAGCGTAGTTTTGGTAAGGAAGAAAGAGAACAGCGTAATTTGTTATTTAAAGAAGTAAAAGACATTCGCCTGCAAATAAAAAAACTGCAGGCTTACAATGAAGAAAAATTATTTGAACAGGCTGATGTGATACTGGGCACGCCCATCGGTTTGTATGATGCAGACCTGCGGCATTTAAAATTCAATTGCCTGGTAATGGATGAAGCCGGCCAGTGTATTGAGCCACTTGCCTGGTGTGTATTTCCGCTGGCACAGAAATATATTCTTGCAGGCGATCACCTGCAACTACCACCGACTGTACTAAGTAATGAAGCTGCGCAGCTTGGTTTCAATACTTCAATACTGGAAACTGCTGCAAAAACAATGCAACCTGTTTTTTTATTAAATACGCAATACCGTATGCGGCAACCTATTGCAGGTTTCAGCAGCCAGTATTTTTATGAGGGAAGATTGATGACGGATGAAAAATTATTAAGCACGGCTCAGCATCTTACTTTTATAGATACAGCAGGCAGTGGTTTTAACGAAGAGCATGGACAAGATGGAATGAGTCTTAAAAATGAAGGAGAACTTCAAATTGTAAATAAAATTATTGAATCGGAAAATATCAATATTGAGCAAACTGCATTTATTTCTCCTTATGCCGGGCAGGTTGCTGCGGCCAGGGATTTATTGGCAAAGCAAATGCGTATCAGTACCATTGACAGTTTTCAGGGACAGGAGCAGCATACCATTATTTTATCTTTGGTAAGAAGCAACGACGATGGCATTATAGGTTTTTTAAAAGATTACCGCCGTATGAACGTAGCACTTACCAGGGCTAAGGAACAATTGTATGTGATAGGAGATAGTGCAACGCTTGGTAATGATGCTTTTTTTATTGCTTTTTTAAAATATGTGGAGGAATTTGGAACTTACAGAACGGTTTGGGAGTGGGAGTTGTAAATGTTCATGAAATGAAAGGTTTATTTCGCAGTAATATGAACAAAATAAAATCATTTTTGTTTTCACTCTTAGTATGTCTTTAAGTAGTTAATTTTAGAAAAATAAAAGCAAAATGTCAAAAACAAAAATTACAGTAAACAGCAACGGGTCAATAAAGGTAGAAGGCGATTTTGAGATCGTTGATAAGAATGGCGGAGTTTATAATCTGCAGGGCAGGGAAATTATTTCAATCTGCCGCTGCGGTTTATCGCAAAACAAACCTTTTTGCGATGGAAGCCATAAAGGCCATTTTGAACATGAGGCAGTTGCTTTTGACCTGCCGCCTAAAAAAGTGAATTAAAATTAAAAATGAAGATAAAGGGAGGAAGTTTGGAAACGAACTTCCTCTTCGTTTCAATAATGTTTCCATTTAATAAAGAAATAATACCAAAAGGTTGCAATTTTATTTTATTTTTTGGTTATTTGCATGGTATTTCCTGATATCCGTTACTAAAACTGTTGTCCAATTCCCCCAAAAACCAATTCCCCCATCAAAACATTTTTAATTACAGTTAATTAAATGTGTCACCGTTTTCGTTAGGTTAGCTTGTTTAATCGTAATTAAATTTCTTTATTGCTGAAGCAGAAGTATGATAAATCCTAGTTTTACAGGATTTCTTCTCTTCATTGGTAGCAGTATATTTAATGTTTAAACCGATCATACCAATACTATTTGACTATTAAAATTATGTTTATGAGCATTATGTCCTTGTCAACTTTTAAAAAAATCGCCGCACAGCTGATTGTTATGTTATGCCTGTTTTCAGCTGTTTCCAAAGCGCAAATTACCGTTAACGGCAGTGGCAGTTATGCTACTATAACTGCGGCAATAACTGCGGCATCGCCGGGTGATGTAATTCAGGTGCCTGCAGGCATTTACAACGAAAACCCGGATATAAACAAACCGCTTACGCTACGCGGAGCCCAATGGGGTAATTGTGCTTTGTCCAGGACTGGTTCTGAGTCAGTAATCAGCTGCCCGAATGGTATCGGCGTTAATGCAAGCAATGTTACCATTGATGGATTTACTATACAGGATCAGGATGGAGCAAACGCCGCCCTTGCACCTGGATATGGTTTTGCAGTGTATATGGTTCCGCCCAATACAGGCACACAATTACTTAATAATATTATCAGGAATAATACACTGGGAACTGGACTTTCTAACGCAGGTTCTTTTCCGGCACAGGTAAATATTAATTGCAACTGGTATGACGCAAATAATACACCCGGCCCTATTTTCAGGGAAGCAATTTATGCTGATAGTGATATTTCGGGAGGATCTGTTTCTAACGTATTTATCAACGATAATAAGTTTACCAATCATACAGGAGGGGTAGGTATTGATTTTGAAATGACAACTACAGGTACAAGAGCGGAAAGCATTACCATGACAAACAATGTGTTTGACGGGAATTTAAGGGCTGTAACATTTTATAATGTAGTGTCATCGCTTTTTTCAAACAATGAAATAAAGAATTCGACATTTGGTTCCGTTTCGGCAGATTTGAGGATTTTTGGTGGGGCAAATAACCTCATGATTAATAATAATAGTTTTGATGGTAGCAATGCTCTTGCCCCTCACGCCATACGGATGACTTCGGTTGTTGGCCCTAATGCTAACGTGAGTATTTTTGAAAACAGTTTTACGGGGTACAGTCCAAGCAACACCGTATTTCTTAATCCACAATCTTATACAGGTGGACCAATACCGGCAACCTGCAACTGGTTTGGCACTGCTGATGCGGCAACTATTGCATCTGTAATGGGTTCGCCGGTTTCTTATATTCCATACCTGACTGATGGTACGGATGCCTCGCCGGCCCTTGGTTTTCAACCGGTACCGGGATCTTGTAACGGTACCAATCAGCAGCCATCCATCACTTGTCCACAGAATATTACAGTTTATTGTGGAGATGAAATTCCTAATCCAGATGTTGAATCTGTTACAGTTTCTGGCTCTTGCCCGGGTATATCTGTTACATGGGAAGGTGATGAAGTTATTAACCAGACATGCGTGAGCACGTTTACAATTTTACGAACCTATAAAGCAACTGATGCTTGTGGAAATATAGCTACCTGTACGCAAACAATTACAGTTGTAGATAACACGCCACCAACCTTAACAGTGCCGGCAAATGTAACATTGCAATGCAGTGATCCATTACCACTGATGCCTTTGAACATCAACAGCAGTCCAAACTTTATAGATGGAACTTACAATGTTGGTACGGCTGTGTTTGGAGCACCCTTAACATCAACACCCTTAACAGCCGATGCGGTAATGGTGATTGATGATGCCGGTAATCCATACGATGCCTGTGAGAACATTACTAATAATTTAACCGGTAAGATTGCAGTTATAGAAAGAAGTGGTTGCACACCACCTGCCAGTTATTTTGTAACCAAAGCCAATAAGGCGCAACTTGCCGGCGCAGTAGGAGTTATCTTCATCAGCAATCAACCCGGTGATTATATATTTACTATGGGATTACCCGCTGGCCCTAATCCAACCATTACGATACCGCTGATGCTGGTATCAAATACTTATGGTGCTA
>JAOAUI010000026.1 GCA_030157685.1 Ferruginibacter sp.
AAAATAAAAAAGGCAGCCTTGCGGCTGCCTTGGGGTTTCCTCTATGCTTAACTTATGCTTTCATTACTTTACTCTGGCAAACAAAATCTGTTCTTGGTAAAGTGGTGTTGCTGATGGCTTTAAAGCCTCCTTCAATTTCAGTAAAATTTCTGTAACCACGTGCCTGCAAAATAGATGCAGCAATGATACTGCGGTAACCACCTGCACAATGCACGTAAAAATGTTCATCGGGGTTTATGTCTTTTATCCAGTCGTTGATGTTGGCTAATGGCCTGTTATACGCTTCTTCTACATGCTCGGCTCCATATTCAGTTTCTTTACGGATATCCAGAATTTTGTCTTTACCAATCTCCACTTCACCCGCAAATTGTTCTGCTGTTATCCTGTCAATCACATCAGCTTCTTTGCCTGCAGCCAGCCATGCTGCAAAGCCGCCTTTTAAATGGCCCAGTACATTATCAAAACCAACACGGCTTAAACGGGTTACGGCTTCTTCTTCTTTACCCAAATCCGTAACCAGTAACAAAGGTTGTTTTACATCTACAATCAGCGCACCTACCCAGGGAGCAAAGTCTCCGTCTAAACCAATACTTACCGACTGGGGAATAAAGCCTTTATAAAATTCAGTATTGGTTCTGGTATCCAATATCAGGGCTTCGGTATTTTCTGCTGCTGCTTCAAATTCATCAGCAGTTAAAGCACGCATGCCATTGTTTAAAACAGTTTCAAAACTTTCGTAGCCTTTTTTATTCATGGCCACATTCAATCCAAAATAGGCCGGTGGCGCAAGCAACCCTTCGGTAACTGCCTGTATAAAAGCTTCTTTATTGGGTTGATTTAAGGCGTAGTTCATTTTCTTTTGATTGCCCAGGGTATCAACTGTTTCCTTCATCATGTTTTTACCACAGGCACTGCCGGCGCCATGTGCAGGATAAACAATTACATCATCCGCCAATGGCATTATTTTAGTCATCAAACTTTCATAAAGCAATCCTGCCAGATCTTCCATGGTCATGCTTGCTGCTTTTTGTGCAAGATCGGGCCGGCCAACATCTCCTAAAAACAACGTATCGCCACTAAAGATGCAATGATCTTTACCAGTTTCATCTTTTAAAAGAAACGTAGTGCTTTCCATAGTATGCCCTGGGGTATGCAGCACTTTAATAATTACCTCACCGATTTTAAATTCCTCGCCATCTTTTGCTGAAATAAACTCAAACTCAGGACTGGCATTGGGGCCGTACACAATGGCGGCGCCGGTTTGCTTTGCCAGGTCCACATGTCCTGATACAAAATCGGCATGAAAATGGGTTTCGAAAATGTATTTCAATTTCACGCCGTCTTTCTGCAACCTGTTCAAGTAAGGTTGTGTTTCACGAAGCGGATCAATAATAGCAGCCTCGCCATTGCTGGTAATATAATAAGCACCCTGTGCCAGGCATCCGGTATAAATCTGTTCAATGTTCATGGTATATTTTTTTTAAATTTTTATAATGCAAATATCCATTGCATTTTTAATGCTGTTGGTAACATTAGTTGCATTCCTCAATATACTATAACAAAAAATAGCCCCGTAAGTTTTCGGGGCTATTTTATTTCATTAAAAGAATTATCTACAACATTGTTGTAGGACAAACATAATCTGACTTTGGCACATTGGTTTTTGCTATTTCGGTAAACCCTCCAATTACATCTGAAAAATTATCCCAGCCCCTTTGCTTAAGCATGGAAGCTGCAATCATACTGCGGTAGCCACCTGCACAATGCAAAATAAAAGGTTTGTCTTTAGGGAACTCAGCCAGGTGATTATTGATTTCGTTCAACGGTATGTTTACTGCATCTGTAATATG
>JAOAUI010000027.1 GCA_030157685.1 Ferruginibacter sp.
CGTATTCTGAATACGTCTCTGGCGTATTCAGATAAGTAAAGAAACGGGGTATCAATACGTTTCGGACGTATTCTGAACAGGTTTTTGTATTGATAATCAATGGGTTTTGATTTTATATAAACCTTGTTGATTGTGCGTAAGCACCAACAGCCGAAGGATTAACCATTTTACTGCTAAAGTTTTTGCTGGTGTAAGGGCATTAATTTGCCAGGCTTCGGTCTTTGGCGGGACGCACAACGACGGTGACGGCTTTCGGGTTTTAGGATTTTTTTATTGCAGAAGTGGATTTATATGTGTTATACGCTACTCCAACATCGGCGAAAAATAATCAATTACGCTAAGATAAAAGCCCAATAAAGCTCTAATGTACAAGAGTCCCGAAATGATCGGGATGTGCCATGCGACGCCAATGAAGCCCAATAGCAGTACTTAACCCTGGCCCAAAAAACTGTCTTTCATTTTTCCTAAAAGATCGGTTTCTAACATGCGGTGGGCAATGTTTATCATGTTTTTAAATGCCATGGCGTGGGAGATGCCATGGCCGATGATGACTGGTTTACTTACGCCCAGCACCGGTACGCCGCCGTACTGTTCAAAATTAAGGCGGTTAAAATATTCATCATCCATATTGCGGCGCTTGCTGATGTCGTAAATACTTTCGGCAAGTTTTAAAACCACGTTGCCGGTATAGCCGTTGCATACCAATACATCGGCTTTGTTTAATAAAATATCGCGGCCTTCAATATTGCCAATGAAATTTATCTGTGTGTTTTCTTTAAGCAGCGGGTAAGTGGCCAGGGTAAGTATATTGCCCTTGCCTTCTTCTTCGCCCAGGTTTATAAGGCCCACTTTGGGGTTCTCAAAATTTAAAATGTATTTGGCAAACAGCGAGCCCAACACAGCAAACTGGTTCAGGTTTTCGGGTTTACAATCGGCATTTAAACCGGCATCAACCAGCAGGCCAAGTGTGCCATCTTCACGTGGCATATAAGCGCCAATGGTTGGGCGCAATACACCTTCAATAGCTTTAATGCTGAACAGCGAACCTACCATCATAGCGCCGGTATTGCCTGCACTGATGAAGGCATCTGTTTTACCTGCTGCCAGCAACTGAAAGCCAATGGCAATGGAGGAATCCTGTTTTTCTTTTAATGCTTTGGTGGGGTGTTCGTTCATTCCAATAACCGTAGCTGCATGAACGATGGAATATTTTTCGGCAGGAATGGGGAAACTGATGAGATGCTCTTTTATCTGTGCTTCATCACCAATTAAAGTAAGATGAATATCGGCTGGTGCTGTGGCTATATATTCAGCTGCACCTTTTACTGTTTCCAGTGGTGCAAAATCGCCACCCATCATGTCCAGCGCTATATTCATTTTAGTAGCTTTTTTTGTTGTTCTTTTTTGCTTCTCCAAAAAAGAACCAAAAAAGGAGCCCCGAAATCGATTACATCCCGATTTCGGGAAGGAGCCCTGATTGAACTTTTGTACTACTGTAAACTCAAATTCAGTTCCCTGGTCATTGCAGCTCAAAAACTTAAAAGCACAAACTGATTTTAAATGCGGAGCATTTTTCTTTGTGTCTTTGTGCCTTTGTGGCAAAACCTTTTCGCAGCGAAGCTGAGAAAAAGAATCGTTACTAAAAAGATTTTTTAAAATATCCTTTTTTGAGTAACCTCTATAAATGCAAAATTCTAAGTCTGAAACTCGTTTAACGAATTTCGGACTTAGAATTGATACTTTGAAAAATATTATGCTTTCAGCGGAGCTTTCTCTGCTACTAATTTTCCTTTGTAGAATAATTTTCCTTCGCTAACATGGGCACGATGGCGTACATGTGTTTCTCCGGTTGTTTTGTCAACACTCAAAGTAGGCTCGCTTGCCTTATAATGTGTTCTTCTTTTTGCACTGCGTTGTTGTGAGTGGCGCCTTTTTGGATTTGGCATATCGCTTGATTTTTAATTTTTAATGATTATTTTTTACTTCTTTCTTTTTTTACTTTTTTAAACTGCTCCAGGCCTTTCCACAACTGGTTGGCGTTGTGTTCTTCTTCCTTTACTTCCATGGCCTTCAGTTTCTCCAGCACTTCTTTGTTGCATTGCGGGCCGCCCATTTCTTCGGGGCTGCACATTTTCTGCAGCGGAAAACTCAGCAACACAAATTCATAAATCCAGTTGCCAACATCCAGATGGCTTTCGTTACGGGAAATATAAAATACGTCCGGGTCTTCTTCCTGCTGGTTCATTTCATCAGGATTTTCTACCAGTTTAACCAACATGTTAAACTCATCCCAGATGTCCATGCCCAGTGGATTTCCGCACCGGTCGCAGGTAATATCTGCTTTTCCGCCAATTTCAAACTTAAGCAGCATAAAACTGCTTTTTTTATCAAGCTGTAGCTTTATGTTTGCCTGGCAATTGGTAAAATCAGGTTCACCTTTTTCAACAAAGAACTTATCGTCCACTACGTAGTTAAACTCATGAACTCCCTGCTTTAACCCTACAAATGCAATCTCAAATGTCCGTTTACTCGCCATACGTATGGTTTAAAGGACGGCAAAGGTAAGGTAATATTTGCAATTTTTAGGTTCAAAAATAGATTTTATAGCCTTTACAGCTATTGATTACTTTTAGGGCTGATATGAAAATGAAAAAATCGCTGGTTTTTACACTTGTTTTAGTAGCAATTGCTGCTTTTATACATATTTATGCAAATGATTCCACACGTGTGGAAAACCAATATTCCACCGCTTTTTACCCTGCATTTAGCCGCATATTGCGCTATATTTTTGGCTGGCTTCCCTTTAGCATTGGCGATGTTTTTTACGGATTGGTGATTTTATGGCTGATCTGGAAGATTGTAAAAGGAATTAAGATCATCTTTAAAAAGCAGGCCACCCTGGCAGGTTTTGCTGCCGGGGCAGGAAAGACAATGCGTATTTTACTGGTAACCTATATCGTTTTCAACCTGTTTTGGGGTATTAACTACAACCGCATGGGTATTGCCAGCCAGTTACAGTTAAAAATGGATAAGTACAAGCCCGAAGACCTGGAAATGATCAATGGGTTACTGGTTGAAAAAGTGAATGCCGCTAAACAGGCATTGGTAAACCAGCATGTTCAATATCCTTCAAAAAAGCAATTATTTGTAAAAGTGCAGGATGCTTATAAAGAAGCAGAAAAAGTGTATCCTTTTTTAAAATACCAACCCGTTTCGCTAAAGCCATCGGTTTGGAGTTGGGTGGGCAACTATATGGGCTTTACCGGTTATTATAACCCTTTTACCGGCGAGGCACAGGTAAATACATTGGTGCCAAAATTTTTGCAGCCATTTACAAGCTGCCATGAAGTAGCGCACCAGCTTGGCTATGCCAAAGAAATGGAAGCTAATTTTGTGGCCTTCCTGTCTGCAACGGCTTCAAAAGATACACTGTTACATTATTCGGTTTACCTGGATCTGTTTATGTACAGCAACCGTAATCTTTTTGCAACCGATTCTGCTGCAGCAAAAGATTACAGGGATAAATTAGCGCCTGCTGTAATAGATGATCTGAAAGAATGGAGGGCATTTTATAAAAAACATAAGAACCCGATAGAACCTGTCTTTAGATGGATATATGGAAAGTACCTGGAAGGAAATCAGCAACCACAGGGCGTTTTAAGCTACGATGAAGTGACAGGCTTTATCATTGCCTATTATAAAAAATATGGGAGGTTATAAAATAAGATACTGGATACTTGATACTTGATTGTGCCTAATAAAAAGAAAAACTACTAGATATTTCTTACTCTTTCCAGTATCCAGGATCAAGTATCCTGTACTTTTTCGAACTTTATTTTTTATTTATTGTTGATATCTCATGAAACTAATTATCTCTATTTTAATTCCGGTACTGGTTGGCGCCATCTCCGGTTATTTTACCTCCTCGGGTGTAAATGGCTGGTATGCGCTCGCTAACAAACCTTGGTTTAATCCACCTAACTGGATATTTGCACCGGTTTGGTCTGTATTGTATGTACTGATGGGGATTGCGTTGTTTTTAGTATGGAAAGCAGATGCACCAAAAGATATTAAGCAAATTGCCATTATTCTTTTTGCTGTTCAACTGGTTTTGAATTTTTTCTGGTCAATTATTTTCTTTAAACTCCAGCAACCCGGCTGGGCATTTGCCGAAATTATATTGATGTGGTTGATGATACTGCTAACCATTTTGTGGTTTGGCAAAATATCATCTGCCGCAGCATGGCTCCTGGTTCCTTATATCTGTTGGGTAAGTTTTGCCTCGGTATTAAATTACAGCATCTGGAAGCTGAATTAAAACCTCACTTTACTTCTGAAAACAGGATCCGTAAGATACTGGGCTTCAAAAGCCGGATGCCAGTCTTCTAATTTTTTTTCTTCGGCAGGTGTAAGGTTGTTTAAGAAGATGGCTGACTCTATACGGGTTTTATCTTTTTGGGTAAAATAAAAAACCCGTGTAAAAATATACGCCGTTTTGCCGGTTTTGGCACCGTAGTGTTTATACAGTCTTTGGTTTTCTTTTTTCTCCATCGGTTGTTCAAGTATCTCACCAATGGGGAAATAAGCATCTTCATCTATAACTTCCCGGTTATTTAAAGCCTGGGCAATCATTACATATTCTTTGGTGGTAGAAGCAGGCAGGTTTTCGTTCCACATTTTCATCAGCTTAGGCGTAAATTTATCGGGGTTAAAAGTTTCTTTAAAAGTACTGTCCTGTTTTATATCAAGATGATTATAATAAGCTTCCATGCTGTATTTCTTATCAGAGTATTTACTCAGTGCTTTCAGCAATTTATCCTCGGATGATTTTTTAGGTATATGATAAGTGAACAGCGAGCCGGCAAAGGGGTAAACAGCCGTATGTTGTTTTAATTTAAACGTAGCTATATTTTCTTTCACGCTGTCAAAACCCAGCAGGTCCATTAAATAATCTGCAATGGTATAACTGCCAAATGTTATCATACCACGGGCAATATCAACCAGTTTTATGGTACCATCTTTTATTTCATTATTGGCTTTGGCATCTGCAAGCCAGGAGTTATAACTGGCACTGTCTATAAGTTGAATATAGAATTTTTCAATTTCTGCCAGATTTACGTAAGCGTTTTCATTGATCATTTCATGCGTTGATTGCTGGGCAAACTCAATAGCAATTAATATACCCACAGTACTGGCCAGCGGCATCAGTTTATTTTCGTTAAGCCGGGCAATTACTGTATCGTTACGGGTAATGTATACAGAGGAGCGTAGCGGGTTTGCTTTGATAAAATTGAAAAAGGAATCGGCTTTAACAGGGTCTAACTGTGCATTAGCTGCATTGCCAAACAAAAGGGCAGTTAATAAAATGAATAAGCCCGGTTTATTACGAAGCGAAAGGATTAGTTTCATAGTACTTTGTTTGTACGGCAAAATACAATTTTTTCTGCTCTAAAACTTATTCTTCCACATCATGCTTTCTACGGGCTTGTTGTGCTGGCCGCTGTATTTTGCATTTTTTTTCTGATTGTATTTAACTTCAATCTCTCCATCAACCGGAAAATAGATCAGCTGCCCGATGGGCATGCCTGCATAAACTTTTACCGGTTGTTTTACAGAAATTTCCAAAGTCCAGTTGCCGCAAAAGCCCACATCACCCTTGCCCGCAGTGGCATGTATATCAATACCCAGGCGGCCTGTGCTTGATTTGCCTTCCAAAAATGGAACATGGGCATGGGTTTCGGTATATTCATCTGTTACGCCCAGGTAAAATTCATGCGGGTATAAAACAATGCCTTCTTCCGGAATATCAAAATGCTCAATGGTATTGTGTGCTTTGGCATCCAGTTCTTTGTTTACATATTTGGCAAGATGTTTACCCAAATGCACATCGTAACTGTTACTGCCCAGGCATTCCCTGTCGTAGGGTACAATTTTAATGGTGCCTTTTTCAATTTCTTCTAAAATCCTGGTGTCGCTTAAAATCATTGTTAATTTGTTAACCCGTTAATTCGTTAATTTGTATGTATCAATTAGCAAGGCTGCAATCTAAAATCTAAAATCGTTTTAATGCCACTGGTTTATCAACAAAATATTAACGCAACAACTAAAATTGCTGTGTGGCATATTACCGAACCGGAAGATTTTTTCCTGGCAGTGGTACCCGTACAGCGTGAGATAAAGCATTGGCATAAGCGGCTGCAGCACCTGGCAGGGCGGCTTTTGCTGAAAGAAATGTATCCCGGTTTTCCGGTTGAACTGATACAAATAGCTGATACAAAAAAGCCTTTTTTAGAAAATGAGCCCTTTCATTTTTCCATTTCGCATTGTGGCGATTATGCTGCTGCCATGGTAAGTAAAACACACAGGGTGGGAGTAGATGTGGAATTGCTGAATGAAAAAATTGAGCAGATACAGCATAAGTTTATTTATGAAGATGAACTGAAAATGCTCAATGATCAATGCCCAATGCCCGCTATTCAATCTTTAACACTTTACTGGAGTATTAAAGAATCAGTTTTTAAATGGTGGGGCAGGGGACAGGTAGATTTTAAAAAAAATATTGTTATTAAAACAATAACCGGTTCATCCGAACAAGGGGTTCTGTATTGTATTTTTAAAGATGAATTTGAATTGCATGTGCATTATTTGTTTTTCAACAATAACTTTTTAACCTGGGTATTAACCGATCATTGATCAGCAATTTCCTCATCGGTTCCATCTAACAAAGGAATATCACCGATGGACGCCCCCGCAATTCCTTTTACTGAGCCGTACATACCGCTGGTGCTTATCAGTACTTTTTCAAGCTGCTTTTCACGTTCCTTCCATATTTTCTCCATCTGGATGCGCTCTTTGGTTATGCCCTGTTTCATAGCCATAAAACCTTCCATAATGGCTTCTACCTGTCCACGAAATTCGTTGCCGGTAAGGTAATCGTACAGCATCTGCATTTTATCGCCCTTGCCTTCCTGTGCTTTTTGTGCTTCGTACACTTTTATAATTCCATTTCGGAGTAAATGAGATACGCTGGTTACTTCGGTAAAGCCGCAAAGCCAGATGCCGTCTTTTTCACCAAAACGGTCTATATCTTTTGGAAAAGCCTGTGTAACCAATATGGCGGCATCGGCACCCTGGTTACGCTTATCATTTTTTAATTTATCTACCCAGTTATTGCTCCAGGCTTTTGTTCTTTTGCTTTCGTAAATTATTTTACCACAAACTGTACCTGCACTATTGCGTATGATCTGCATGCAATCTGCACCTTCCACACCTTTGCCAACCTCTTCAATAATATCAAACGGAAAATTTTCTTTTAAAATTTCTTCCAGCAACAGTTCCTGGCTTTCACCCTGCAACTGCATGCTGCCCTGTTCACTCTTGCGCTTCAGTTCTTCAATCAGTTTTTGCTGCTGCTCCATCTGCAGTTTATATTCCTTGGTCTTCAGGTCAAATAATTCCTGCTCACGCTTAATAGCACTTTCTTCAATCTCTTTTCTTTTTTCAAGGAATCTTTTTTCAATCTCTACCTCCAGGTTTTTTTGTTTTTCTTCCAGTGCATTTTTATCACGCATCAGATCCAGTTCTTTCTTCTGCAGGTCCTGCAATTGCTGTGTTTTAATTTTTGCTTCTTCTTCCAGCGATTTCATTTTAGCCGCCGTTTCCTCACCTGCTTTTTTCAATGCATCTGTAAGCAAAAGGTTCTTTTGCTTTTCAAATTCTTCCTCTTTTTTCTTTTGCCAGTCCATCATTTTGCCACGCAATTCTTTCTCCACCTCATTTTTCAGGCTTTCATTCAGTTCAAACTGATGTCCGCAACTGGGGCATGTAATTTCGGTTCCCATTATTTATTTTTTTACAAGATAATTAAAAATAAAAAGCTTCTCATATTTGAGAAGCTTTTGTGCCCGAGACTGGATTCGAACCAGCACGCCGTTTCCAGCGCCACCACCTCAAGGTGGTGCGTCTACCAATTTCGCCACCCGGGC
>JAOAUI010000028.1 GCA_030157685.1 Ferruginibacter sp.
CAGAATGGAATGTACTCATCAAATTAAAATGGTATCCCTGGGAAAAATTCTATGGCATTTTTATTGAAAAAATAAGCGGACAGGGATATGAAGATGCATTGAATAGTTTAAAGACTTATGCAGAAAATAATTAAGCAGGAAAACTGATTTTACCCATCGCAACTGCAGGAATTCCGGGGAATTTTATATCAGTAGCTGAGACATCATTGCACACACATTCATTAGCCAGCAGGGCAAACAATACTGCTTCTTTTGCATCAGGATTTACGCCATTTTCAGCCGTGCTGAGAAAAGTACAGCTGGGTAATTGTGTCTGCAAATGCTGAATTAATAAAGGGTTATGGATACCGCCACCGCTGCAGAATATTTTGATTTCAGATTTGTCTCTCAAACAATCTTTAATTGCAACAACGATCATATCAGCCGAAAACCTGTTGAGTGTTGCCATGGTATCTGCTGCAGATAATGCTGATGTGTCGCTTATTTGTTTTGCTTGATTCAGGTAATGGAGGTTAAATAACTCTGGCCCGGTTGTTTTTGGAAAGTCTTGTTTAAAAAAATCATGGGCTTTTAGTGCAGCTAATAAGTTTTCATTTATAGTACCGGCTTTTGCAACCAGCGAATCTTTATCAAATGAATTTCCGGGAAATTGTTCCTGCATATATGCATCCATCAGTGTGTTACCTGGCCCTACATCTGTACACAAAATATTTTCATTGCCGCCGGGTAAAAAAGTAAAATTTGCAATGCCTCCTATATTTAACAAAATACGCTCTTCGCCTTTTTTGCTGAAGAGTATCTGATCTCCATAAACCGCCAGGGGAGCACCTTCGCCGCCTGCGGCTATATTCTTTTGCCTGAAATCGCTGATGGTGATGATACCTGTTGCAACTGCTAAATGATCGCCATCGCCAATTTGTAAAGTGGCATTGCCGAATTTTTGTTGCTGATGTAATCTTTGTGGCGCATGATAAATAGTTTGCCCGTGACTGGCTATCAGATCAACCTCATTATTATTAATATTCCATTTTTGTAAACAGATATTTATCATTCCGGCATGTTGCAATGCAATCCAGGGGTTAAGTAAACAAAGTTTTTCAAGATTAATTTCCTTCTTTGAAAAAACATTTCTAACCTCATTTTTAAAATCATCAGTATAGGATACTGTTTCAAACTTCAACAACTTCAGTTTGGTGGTTTGTCCACTTCCCTCGATGTTACATAAAGCAATATCCAACCCATCCAGCGAAGTACCGCTCATTAAGCCAATAATGAGCCTGCCGGGTTTGTTTGCAAGATCGTAAAGCTTTTGAATGCCTGGGTTCATGCTAATTTTTAATGAAATTCAAATTGCGTTTTATGCCATCAAACTTAGCTCTTTTAAACGGAGAATTTTTAAAAATGACTTTAAATGATTCTTCAGTCAATGCTTCCCAATCGCTGATTGAGAAATTTAATATTTCCGGAATGGGTGTAAAGCTGATTTCATTGGTTGATTTTGAAAAACGGTTCCACGGACAAACATCCTGGCACACATCGCAGCCAAACATCCAGTTATCAAACTTCCCTTTTATGCTTTCGGGTATAAGTGCATCTTTAAGTTCAATGGTAAAATAAGATATGCATTTGCTGCCATCAACTACTTTGTCTGGCAATATGGCTTCCGTAGGGCACTCATCAATGCATTTGGTGCAGGTACCGCAATAATCTTTTGCAAATGCATCGTCATATTTTAATTCCAGATCAATGACCAATGTTGCAATAAAAAAAAATGAACCACTTTGCTTATTGATGAGATTTCCATTTTTACCAATCCATCCAATACCTGCTTTTTGCGCCCAGGCTCTTTCCAGCACAGGGGCACTGTCAACAAAGCCACGGCCATGTATTTCGCCAATCTGTTCTTTTATGTTTTGTAAAAAAAACTTCAGTTTAGATCTTATCACTTCGTGATAATCATTGCCCAAAGCATATTTGGATATCTTTGGAGCAGTTTCGGATTGTTTTTTTTCCGGGTAATAATTCAGCAATAAAGTAATAACAGATTTTGCACCCGGTACCAGTTTTGAAGGGTCTATCCGCAGGTCGAAATGATTTTCCATGTATTGCATGCTGCCATGCATACCATTGCTGAGCCATTGTTCCAGGCGCCGGGCATCTTCATTCAACAATTGTGCTTTGGCAATTCCACAATAATCAAAACCCAGGTTGTTTGCCAGAGTTTTAATCAACTGAGTATGTTTTTCAATTACACTCACTGATCGTCTGACGTATCTTCTAAATGAAGTTTATGAAAAAAGCGGTGTGCAATAGGGGCTATTAAAATGCCAATAACGCTTATAAAAGCTACACCACTGAATAAGGCATACATAGAGGCAAATACCTTTGCGCCTTTGCTTAAAACGATAGAAGGGTCAATCATCGGCCCCATACCGCTTAAGATCATGGAAGCATTTAAAAGGCTATCGAACCAATCCATTTCAGGTATTGTAAACTTATATCCTAACACACCAATTAATAAACAAACGAGCATAATAGTTGTGCCAAAAAAAGCATTCTTCCATAGCCGCCTGTAATAAACTTTAACGGGGGCTAACTTTGATTTTTTACGTTCAGCCATATTTACATTTTTATAAAAATACAAAAGCCCCCGAAACTTCGGGGGCTTTATATTTATTAGTTGATCTAAAAATTTATATCATATCCAATTGTTCCAATTAACTCAAAATAACCAAAACTATGGTTTACTCTCCCGTTGCCAACACCCAGCGCATTGGTATAATTGGCAAAACCGGCTTTGGCAGTGCCTTCAAAAAATAATTTTCGGCTGATATACCACCTGGCACCTCCTTCGGCACCAAAACAATAACCAGCGATGATAAACCGGTTATCAACCCTTTTACTGCTTAGCGTAATATCTGTTTTCGGAATAAGTATACCTGCGCCTGCTTTCCATAAAGCAGTAAAAACCTGCCGCTTTGCATTTCTTTTTAATTCATATTGCTGAACATAATTTACCTGGTAAAAATTGGCGCCATTGGTATGTTCAAAATGCATTTCATATTTTGTAAATGCAGTGTCCTTATCAAAATAATTATTGCCGATATTTCCTTTTGCTCTTAATACCTGGTTATCGTAAACTATGTATTTCGTATGGTCGTAATTAATTTCAATGGCTCTGGTATGTTTTTTATTAAGGTAAAAACCAAGGCGGTAGTTGTATTGTGGTATTGAAATTTGTGTAGGTTGTTTTACAATAGCAGCCATATCACTTCTGTCGTGAGCTTTCGCTTTGAAGATGGTAAAATTGTGCGATACACCATCAACTACTGTATTAAAATGTATATTACTTTTAGTGTACCACTCGGTATTATAGCCCCATTGCAGGTAAATGCCGGAGATTAATTTACTTTTTTTCTGTGCCGTGGCTGTAAAAATAAGGCCGCTCAGTAAAACAGAGCCAATCAGTTTTTTCATTCGTATGTTTTCCAGAAGAGTACAGTCTCTTTCCTGTCTTTTAATCTTTAAACACTTTTTTAGTATTGCAAATCTAAGTTATCCTGATATAATTCAATAAACTCTTTTGTTTAACAAACTATCATTTTTTCAGAGTCTTATTGCTACATTAACTACAATCTGCAACAATAGCAGAGAAACTTTTGCCGGTGTGCAGATGCGGCAGGTTCAAAAGGCGGTATATGCCAGAATAGCGTATTTACGCTCTTGGATTGAGTTTTGCGATGGTATCAGAAACAAAGTAAAATGAGTATACAAAATCTAACCATAAAATCGCAGGAAATACTGCAGCAGGCGCAGCAATTGGCTTTTACTGCCGGTAATGCAAATATCGAAACTGAACATATCTTAAAAGCTATGCTGAATGATAAGGATTCACCTATTGAATATTTGCTTAAAAAGAATAACGTAAATGTTAACTATGTTGATGAAAAGCTGGAAGCTGCGATACAAAAGCTTCCGAAAGTTTCAGGTGGCGAACCGGCACAGGCTTTAAGCCGTGACGCCAATAATATTTTGTTACGTGCAACCGCATCTTTAAAAACATTTAAAGATGAATTTGTAAGTGTAGAGCATTTATTGATTGCCATATTACAGGGAAGCGACAATACCGCAAAGTTATTAAAAGATACAGGCCTTACGGAAAAAGGTTTGATTGCTGCCATTACAGATCTTAAAAAAGGTTCAACAGTTTCATCCCAGACTTCCGAAACTCAGTTTAATGCATTGAATAAGTATGCAAAAAATCTGATTGAAATGGCGAGGGCCGGTAAACTGGATCCGGTTATTGGCAGAGATGAAGAGATCAGAAGAACCCTGCATATTTTATCAAGAAGAAGCAAGAATAATCCGATTTTGGTTGGTGAACCCGGTGTTGGTAAAACAGCCATAGCAGAGGGTTTGGCTATGCGTATTGTAAATGGCGATGTACCGGAAAATCTAAAGTCAAAAATTATTTATGCGCTGGATATGGGGCAACTGATTGCCGGTGCAAAGTATAAGGGAGAGTTTGAGGAACGCTTAAAATCTGTTGTTAAAGAAGTAAGTACCAGCGATGGGCAAATCATTTTGTTTATTGATGAGATACATACATTGGTTGGTGCCGGTGGTGGCGATGGTGCCATGGATGCTGCCAATATTTTAAAGCCTGCATTGGCAAGGGGAGAACTGAGGGCTATTGGTGCTACTACGTTAAGTGAGTATCAAAAATTCTTTGAAAAAGATAAGGCACTGGAACGCCGTTTTCAAAAAGTAATGATTGATGAACCTACAGTTGAAGATGCTGTATCTATTTTACGTGGATTAAAAGACAGGTACGAAAGTTACCATCATGTTTTGATAAAAGATGAAGCCATTATTGCTGCAGTTGAATTATCAAGCCGTTATATAACCGATCGTTTTTTGCCCGATAAAGCCATTGACCTGATTGATGAAAGCGCTGCCAAATTGCGACTGGAAATGAACAGTATGCCCGAAGAACTGGACGAACTTGACAGAAAGATACGGCAGCTTGAAATAGAACGTGAAGCTATTAAAAGAGAAAATGATGAGCACAAACTAAAACAACTCAATACTGAAATATCCAATCTTTCTGTAGAACGTGATACATTTAAGGCCAAGTGGCAACAGGAAAAAGAGATTGTTGAAAAAATACAGAATGCCAAGGCAGAAATTGAAAACCTGAAACTTGCAGCTGATAAGGCAGAGCGTGAAGGCGATTATGGAAAAGTTGCCGAGATCAGGTATGGCAAAGTGCAGGAGCAGGAAAAGATTGTTGAAGAATTTACTACACAATTGACAGATAGTACAGAAAAACGCCTGCTTAAGGAAGAAGTGGATGCAGAAGATATTGCCGAAAATGTAGCCAAGGCTACCGGCATACCGGTTATGAAAATGATGCAGAGCGAAAGGGAAAAATTGCTGCATCTGGAGGAAGAACTGCATAAAAGGGTAGTAGGACAGGAAGAAGCTATTGAAGCTGTTTCTGATGCCATCCGGCGCAGCCGGGCAGGTTTACAGGATCCTAAAAAACCTATTGGTTCCTTCATTTTCCTGGGAACTACGGGTGTGGGTAAAACAGAATTGGCAAAAGCCCTGGCCGATTATCTCTTTGATGACGATAGTATGATGACGAGGATAGATATGAGTGAATACCAGGAAAAACATGCTGTAAGCAGGCTTTTGGGTGCTCCTCCGGGCTATATAGGATACGAGGAAGGCGGTCAGCTTACTGAGGCTGTAAGGCGCAAGCCATATAGCGTAATTTTACTAGATGAAATTGAAAAAGCGCATCCTGACGTTTTTAACGTACTTTTGCAGGTATTGGACGATGGCAGGCTGACTGACAACAAGGGTCGTATGGTTAACTTTAAAAATACGATCATCATTATGACTTCAAATATGGGCAGCCATATTATTCAGGATAATTTTGAAAATGTTTCCGAAGATAATAAAGAAGAAGTAGTGCAAAAGACCAAAACCGAGGTTATGGCCTTGTTACGGCAAACTATACGTCCCGAGTTCTTAAACAGGATTGATGAAGTGATCATGTTTCAGCCTTTAATGAAAAAAGAGATCAAGGGCATCATCAAACTGCAGCTTGACGGTTTAAAACAACTGGTTGCTGCCAATGGAATCAATTTACAGTTCAGCGATTATGTTTTTGACTTTTTAGCTGAGAACGGATACGATCCTCAGTTTGGAGCCAGGCCTTTAAAGCGGCTTATCCAAAAGGAAATTGTAAATCAACTAAGTAAAAGAATACTGGCGGCAGATATAGATAAAACAAGGCCGGTTTTGGTTGATGTGTTTGATGGAACCGTGGTTTTTAGAAATGAGCCCGTTAAAGATGCTGCAAAAAAAGAAAAGAAGAATTAACAGAACATACATTTATAAAAGTTGTTTATACAACAGGTAAAAGACAAATACTATGGCAATGAAAGTAAAAGAAGTGGTAGAGATCATCCCACCAAAAGATGTTTTTGTAGGCAACCCCGATGCAGCAGTAACCCTGATGGAATTCGGAGAATATGAAAGTGAAGATTGTGCAAAGGCTAATGAAGTAGTAAAGAAATTACTGGAAGAATTTGAAGGTAAGATCAGGTTTCAGTTCCGTCATTTTCCAATGACGAGGATTCACCAGCGCTCCATGAAAGCAGGAGAGGCGGCAGTTGCAGCTTCGCAGGTAGGTAAATTCTGGGAAATGCACAATATTCTTTTTGATAACCGCCGCCAATTGGGGACCACCAGTTTAAAGCTGTATTCAAAGGAAGCCGGAATAAGCAATAAGCATTTCCTGGAAGAACTGATCAATTCAACTTATGGCTGGCAGGTGCGTAACGACCTGAACGAAGGCATTGAAAAAGGTGTAAGGGATGTTCCTGCTTTTTTCGTTAATGGCGAGCTGGTAGCAGGCAAACCTACTTACGAAAATCTCAGTAAGGACATTAACTCGGCCTTGAAAAAAGTAAAGAAAAAAGCCCCTTTAAAACAAAGGGCATAATTTATAAAAAAGCTTCAATGAAAATTGGAGCTTTTTTTATTCTATTTCTGCATAGTACAAAACAAATTCCTTTCCGTTTACAAATACAGTTACCGGATACGAATTTGCATCCTGAAACTTATAGGTAAAACTGAGTACGCTTGCCGAATTGGAATATTGAATTTCCACCACTTTGTATTTTTTCTTTTCTCCCATACCTAATTCCACTTTCGTTATTTCCTCGGTACTTTTTATTGTAAAACTGAACTTTACGGCTTTATCTACTTTTGCTTTTATTTTACCGTCGTTGGGCGAAAGTTTTTTAATTCCAAACTCAATGGCAGCCACCCTTACAACCGGCATATCAAAAAAATCCTTTTTGTTTTTTGGGGCACTGCCCAGTTTCCAGGCTTCGTTATCTGGAAAATGCTGCAGGTTAAAAGTTTCTTTTTCTGTAAAGAAATAAGCATCTGAATATGCTTTTGTAAATTCTTTCATATCTGCATTCAGGTAGCCACTGCCAAAAGCAGGATCAACATAATACCAATCTTCGGGGCTTTGCCCCAATTGAACCACAGCCCAGCTATGGTTGATCTCTTCGTCTTTTTCACCTATCTGTTGCGTGTTGTACTTTACAAAACCATCTACGGTAAGGCAACGGATATCGGCGCTGCTGCACATATCCTGAAAAAGATTGGCAAAGCCAATGCCCGTAGCTTTACGTGTTAGCAAAACATCTGCAGGCGTATTTTTTAATTTGTTGTTATTACGGGTCAATTTAACGTCGTATGAGATGTTGTGGGCAATCCAGTAATAAATAGCTCTTGCCTTATCCATTTTATCAGTAAACTTATTGCTTACCACATTATTGATGGTGCCCATGCTCATACTGTCTAACGGCCCCAGGCTTTTTACATAAGCATCAATAGCTTTAAA
>JAOAUI010000029.1 GCA_030157685.1 Ferruginibacter sp.
AAATGATATTCTTCGATATTGAAGCAAGAAATAAAATGAAAAAAGGCGTTGATACCTTATCAGACGCTGTAAAAGTAACCCTTGGCCCCAAAGGCCGCAATGTGGTTATTGAACGCAAGTTTGGTGCACCAACAGTTACCAAAGATGGTGTTACTGTAGCTAAAGAAATTGAACTGGAAGACCCAATTGAAAATATGGGAGCACAGATGGTTAAAGAAGTAGCATCTAAAACTGCAGATATTGCGGGTGATGGTACTACTACTGCAACTGTATTGGCGCAGGCTATCATCAGCGAAGGTTTAAAGAACGTTGCTGCCGGTGCAAACCCAATGGACCTGAAACGTGGTATTGACAAAGCGGTTATTGCTATTGTTGAAGACCTGCGTAAACAATCTGAAAAAATCGGAAGCGACAGCAAGAAGATTGAGCAGGTTGCATCTATCTCTGCCAATAACGATAAAGCAATTGGCGCTTTAATTGCCCAGGCAATGGCCAAGGTTGGTAAAGAAGGCGTTATTACTGTGGAAGAAGCAAAAGGAACTGATACCACTGTTGATGTGGTAGAAGGTATGCAGTTTGACCGTGGTTATATCAGCCCGTACTTTGTAACCAACAGCGAAAAAATGCAGGTTGAATTAAGCAATCCTTACATTTTAATTTATGATAAGAAGATATCTACCATGAAAGATATCCTGCACATACTGGAGAAAGTTGCTCAAAGCGGCCGTCCTTTGGTAATTATTGCAGAAGACCTGGATGGTGAAGCATTGGCTACCCTGGTGGTAAATAAATTACGTGGCACTATTAAAGTGGCTGCAGTAAAAGCACCTGGCTTTGGCGACAGAAGAAAAGAAATGTTACAGGATATCGCCATTTTAACTGCCGGTATTGTGGTTAGTGAAGAACAGGGTTTCAAATTAGAAAGTGCTGATCTTACTTACTTAGGAAGTGCCGAAAGCATTACCATTGATAAGGACAATACAACCATCGTTGGCGGTAAAGGTGCCAAGAAGGATATTACTGCAAGGGTAAATCAAATTAAAGCACAGGTTGAAACAACTACTTCTGATTACGATAAAGAAAAATTACAGGAGCGTTTGGCCAAACTGGCTGGCGGTGTTGCGGTATTATACATTGGCGCTGCTACCGAAGTTGAAATGAAAGAAAAGAAAGACCGTGTTGATGATGCATTACATGCAACAAGAGCTGCTGTGGAAGAAGGTATTGTACCGGGCGGAGGTGTTGCTTATGTTCGTGCAAGCGATTCATTGGAAAAAATGAAAGGCAGCAATGAAGATGAAACAACCGGTATTGCCATCGTTCGCCGTGCGGTGGAAGAACCATTACGTACCATTGTTCAAAACGCAGGTTTTGAAGGAAGTGTGGTTGTAAATAAAATTAAAGAAGGCAAAGGTGATTATGGCTTTAACGCTTACAGCGAAAAGTATGAGAACCTTTTTAAAGCCGGTGTTATTGATCCAACTAAAGTTAGTCGTGTTGCATTGGAAAATGCCGCTTCAATTGCTGGTATGATGTTAACCACAGAATGTGTGATTGCAGACAAACCAAAGAAAGAAGAAGCACATAGCCATGGCGCACCTGATATGGGCGGAATGGGTGGATACTAAGCTGTTCGCAATTGCCAGTGGGCAGTTTGCAAAAAATACAATCCCTCTTGCAACAGTGCAGGAGGGATTTTTAAGTAAAGAATTTTATTGTTAAACATTAAAATGAACAAAGCCTATGAAAGTAAGTTTGAAACATTTGTATTGTTATTTCAAGAAAATTGTTGGTTTAAAAAAGGATGACTACTGGGATGATAATCCATTTGTAGTGCTTTAAAAAAAACCTCCTGCATACTGCAGGAGGTTTTTTTGTTTATGCCGTTAACAACCTTCCGGCAGGCATTTCAGCCTTTTATACCATTGTTGTTTTATTTTTTGCTGATTGTATTACATTTAAGAAAGTATAAAACCAGCCAGCCATGAAAGTAATCAGCCACCTGCTGCCATTCTCTCTATTGTTAGTACCCCTCATTTGGGGTTTATATGGTTTTTTTAAAACCAGGGGAGAAGCAAAAAACATTGTAACTGCAGATCAAAAACCTGTAGGCGTATTGATCATTAATTCGGCAGTGTTGTATGCGCTGGCATTTAATGTTATTTTTTTTATACAGGAACTGTTTTTGGCACTTGGCAAAAGATGGCTGGGATTAAAAGCTGTTCTTTATCATAATAACCACAACTGGTATGGCTCACATCCGATGGAATCGCTTGCACAAGGTTATGGTGCAGCAGCGATTTTTTTAACAGGGCTGATCTGTCTTTTTTTAGCAAACAGAACAAAAAAATCCTCTCATTGGACACATCTATTCCTGCTCTGGCTTGCTTTCCAGGGTTTGGTACAATCCATTCCTCAGTTTATAACTGCTAAAGTTGCCACCGATACGGATACAGGACAGGCATTTACTTACCTGGGTATTGGTGAAGGATTGGGCATAGTCATTAGTATTGCCGGTATAGTTGCAATGCTTTACTTAGGTGTAATTTTCAGTAAATATTTATTAAGATTAGCTCCTTCCATCGATATAATTAGTACTGCATCGGGGAGATTTGGTTACCTGTTTCGCATTGCTTTAATGGCATCTCTGGTTGGAATCATACTGATCGTTCCTTTCCGCATCATGCCATGGGACAGGGCTTTGGCTCCTGTGATGGTAACATTGATTTCCATTCCCATGGTATTTGCACATGGGTGGAAAACAAAAGTTACAAATACAATAAACAGCAATGTAAATAAGAAATTATTGTTTGTGCCAATTGTTTTGCTGTTGATAGTGCTGCTGGTCTTTCAATTGGTATTAGCTAAAGGAATAGCTGTTTAATAAACACAAAGCTGATTTTTTAATTAACTTGAAAGCTAATTAATCAAGTTTATAAAATATGCTCGGTATCATCATTCAACTCCTTATCTCCTGGCTCATCATCTGGCTTTTTGAAAAAGGCAATCTGGGCTTTTTAGGTTTTTATCCAACCAAAAAAAGATTGATTGGCTTTGCCATATTTTTTATTGTCACTGCACTTTGTTGCTCATCCGATTTTTTTATGCGGATGCTTTTTGCAAAACAGCAATGGGAGCTAAACCCTAAACTTACTGTAAACCTTATATTAACAGGTGTTTGGTGGAATATAAAATCGGTTTTGTTTGAGGAGTTGATATTCAGGGGAGTACTGTTTTATGTACTGATAAAAAAAACCGGGCATACAAAAGCCATCATTATTTCGGCTATAGCTTTTGGTATTTATCACTGGTTTTCGCAAGGCAGTTTTGGCAACCCTGTACAAATGGCTATTACGTTTGTTATTACCGGAACTATGGGCCTGGTTTATGCATATGGCTATTCAAAAACCTTCTCATTATATATTCCCATTGCCATACACCTGGGGTGGAATGTAACCAGCAGTGTAGTTTTTAGTCAAGGTAATATCGGTAACCAGTTATTTACACCGGTACAACCAGTGCCTGAGGTTCAGGTTGGGTATTTTATCTTTTTCTGTATAACATTTATTCCATTGCTGAGTGCAATACTGATAAACTATTTTATGATAAAAAGAATGCGGCAGCAACCTATTCCCCTTCCACAATCTCTCCATAATCAATAACCAGTTCTTCGCCTTCTTTTATATTCCTTGTTGTTTCAAAATAATCGCCATCATCCACTGAAATGATATTAGGCTCATCGGAATGGTTTAAAAAAAGGGAGATATCTATTTTTTTGAATCCCTGTGCCGGAACAAAATAATTTTCTTCATCGTACAGGCAATAATTACCTACCAGGAACTGTGCATGTGCAGGAAGGGCTTCAATTTCATTTTTTGAAACAGTGATCCATTCGCTGGCATTATCAGGTTTACCAAACATGTCTCTGCAACCTTTGGGAATATCTCTTAGTGCAAATACACCAATACCCTCAATGGGCGAGGGTTTTATCATTACCCAGGTATTGCCCGAAAGCTCCTGTAAAAGTTCTTCTTTGGTCATGATTTATCCTGTTGAATATAACCGCTGACTATAAAAAATTGTGCAGCACAATAAGTAAGCATAATGAATACACCTGCATAGGCAAAGGGCTGATAAAATTTATTGATGGCCAGCAAAGAATCTGAAACCACAAAAGCTGCAGCACCCAGCAAATAAAATACAGCAGCTTTTTTATTTACTTTTAAGAAGATGTGCAGGCTGCAAAGCAGCATACTGCAGATAATAGTTGCATACACCATCACAGGTAATTTTAAATCGCCCAGGTGAGGGTAGAGCTGCCAAACCAGTGTAATGCCATAGGCAAGTACCAATGCAATTAAAACCGGTTGTTTTTTAAGCAGGGAGGGATGAGCTGATTTGATCCTTAAAAAATAAACAATGTAAAAAACATGGGTGGTTAAAAAACTTACCAGTCCAAAAATAAAGAACAGGGCATGTTTATATTCAAACAGTAAAAACACATCACCCAGCCAGGAGAAAAACAAACCTGTAAGCAATAAATTTTTACCGGGCACTGTTGATTTGGTAAAATAAAGCATCAACCATAAAGCCGGTATCAGCAGGGGTTTTACAACAAAGTGAAGTATTTCAATATTTGCAGCAATGCCCACTATATCCAGCATGGCTAATAACCAGAATAGAAAGGCTAATTTTTTTTGAACCGGTTGCTGCATGTTTATGTAGGATTGAGAACCTGCCTGCCGGCAGGCAGGTTTGCTATTTCAATTGAATAAATGCCTTGCCCAAATAATAATACCTGTTAAGTGAATCTTTGATCCTGGCTGTATCGGCCAGCGGCAGCGTAAATGGTTCTGCAAGGCGATATGAAACCGAATCCTGTTTGTACATGATAACTTTATGCTTGCGGGCTATAAGTACATTCATGCGGTATGCGGCTGCAGCAGAATCGGCTGTTTGCAGAAATACTACTTTAAAAGTATAACCATCATTTGCAGCAACTGGTAGTACAGTTTTAAGTGCAACTGTGTCTGTTGACGGGATGTTATTTTTTATACTGTCGGCTTTTACTTCAACAGTCGCATTCTCTGCAGCGGGATTGGGGTTCCTTATAAAAAAATACCACAGTACTGTACCAATCAATCCTAAACCAATGATGGTAGCTGCTATCAGCAATCCTTTCTTACTGCCTCCTTCCGTTTTTTTAGTTTCCGATGCAAATGATATTTCAGGATTTACCCTTGCTTCTTTTAATGCAGCCGGTGTGTTTTCCAGTTTTGCATGAAAAGTATATCCTTTTGTAAACTCCAGTTCTCCCTGTTGGTTTTTAACCAGCATGCCCATGCCATCTACTTTAAATGGCTTGCCAATATTTAAGAATTGTTTACCCAGCACCAGATAAGAGTCCAGATCAGCAGCAGCCAGCGATTTCATTTTACGGGTTTGCTGTACTATAAAATCAATCAGCGCATCATCTGCTACAGCTCTTGGATTGTATTGAAATGAAATAGCATTATCCGGTATCTCCGCATCTTTATCATTTTCTTTAGGCATTACAAAATCGGGCGATAGGATAAAGGTTCCCATTCCCTGTAATGTAACTTCCCTGTTATTGTAAAAATGCTGAACCAGCAGTTGTTCTATTTTCATGAAGAATATTTATGCCTGACAAACCTACAAGATAATCATTAGATGGCAAAGTCTTGCTGATGGAACACGCACGACACGGATTTGACAGATGATGCTTCGACATGCTCAGCACTGATTTTTTTTCTGCTTTGCAGAAAAATCCGGATAGTTTTGGTGATCCCATACTCTTCGAAGCAGGATAATCCTGTGTTTATCCAATCTTAAAAGCTGGTTATTGGGTTAGTGAACAGTTTAACCATTTATAAAATCCGGTAAATCCGCTTAATCTGTGTCATCAGTGTTCTATTTGCCTTAATTTTGCAGCATGCTTTCTGAAAAAGATAAAGATTTTATCATCTACTGGGAAAAAGAAAAAGACAGCAGGAATACTTTTTCTGCCAAGCTTATTCAGGGCTTACCTATGGCTGCATTGTTCTGCGTTCCCATCCTGTTATTTATTGCAGCTGTTTATCTTTTTTTTCCGGAATGGTATACCAGGGTTTCCAGCAGGTTGCCGGGGTCAATAACAACCATTGTAATTGCCGTTATCATCTGTATCCTGTTCTTTTCCTATTTTCGTATGCAGTATAAATGGGAAAGCAATGAACAGTTGTATAAGGAGTTAAAACAAAAAGCGGCCCAGTCAAACAAAAAATAAATTTCAATAAACATAAAAATTAAATTATGATCCGTAGGTTAATTATTCTTATTTCTTTTTGTGCTGTTATGCTTTCATGCAGCAAATCATCAGATAACAGCTGCAATTTCACTGTATCCAATGCTGTAGTGCCTGCATCTGAAATGACAGCGCTGCAAGCCTATGTTGCTACCCGCTTTACAACACCAATACTGCACCCAGGTGGGTTTTATTACGAGATTATGGCGGCAGGTACCGGCACTGTAACACCTGAAGTTTGTTCTGATGTTACTGTAAAATATGCAGGTTACTTAACCAACGGATTTAAATTTACTACTCCCGGAGAGGAAACTACCGGTGCAACTTATACTTTAGGGAGATTGATAACTGGCTGGCAAAGAGGGATTCCTCTAATAAAAGCCGGGGGAAGTATAACCTTGTTTTTGCCTCCATCACTTGCCTATGGCAGCACCGCTACTGGTTCTATTCCGGCTAACTCTATCCTTATCTTTACAATAGAACTGGTGAATGTGCAGTAATACAGATTCTGTACCGGCATATATACTGTTCATATTTAAACCTATAGCATGTGAGCCACGAAGCTATTTCAGTTTTTGATATGTTTAAAATAGGTGTAGGGCCATCAAGCAGCCATACACTTGGCCCCTGGCGTGCTGCACAGCAGTTTACACAATCATTAACCAACAGGAATTTGCTGAATGATGTTACCGCAATACGTGTTTTATTATATGGCTCCTTAGCAAAAACCGGCATTGGCCATGGTACCGATGTTGCCGTGCAATTGGGCTTAAGCGGCGATGATCCGGTAAGTTTTGATGTGAATAATATTGGTGCAAAAATTGCCGATATCAAACACATGAAGAAGATACTGCTATCGGGCAAACATGAAATTGATTTTGACCCTGCAGAAGATATTGAGTTTTTAATGAGCGAATCTTTGCCCTTTCACCCCAATGCTTTAAGTTTTTTGGTTACCCTGCACAATGATGAAAATTTTGCAGAAACTTATTATTCTATTGGCGGTGGTTTTGTTACCAAAGAAGGAGAAATCCAAAACAGCACTGCTGATGTGCATCTTCCTTTTCCCATCAACACATCTGATGAATTACTGCACTGGTGCATGAAGACCGGGCATAACATCAGCGAAGTGGTTTTGGAAAATGAAACGGCATGGCGCAGCGAAGCTGCTACCAAAGCGGGTTTGCTCAATATTTGGAACGTGATGAAAGCATGTATTTACCGGGGTTGCCATGTTGCCGGCATATTGCCCGGCGGCCTGCAGGTAAAGCGGCGTGCTGCCAGTTTAAATGATAAACTCATCAACGGCCGTACCTATACAGATTACGATAGCTGGCTGCAACGGGTAAAAGACGGTGGCAATAATTTTACTTATATACTGGATTGGGTAAGTTGTTTTGCCCTGGCGGTGAATGAAGAGAATGCAAGTTTTGGAAGGGTAGTAACAGCACCCACCAATGGCGCTGCCGGTGTTATACCAGCCGTCCTGCAATACTATATTGCTTTTTGTGATGGAGATACCGAAGAAAAAATAATTCAGTTTTTGTTAACTGCCGCTGAAGTGGGCAGCATATTTAAAAAAGGTGCCACCATTTCTGCAGCTATGGGTG
>JAOAUI010000030.1 GCA_030157685.1 Ferruginibacter sp.
GATAACAGCAGTATGGTTGTTTGGTTTACCGATCCGTATTTATGACCGGTTATCAAATCTATTGTGGGAACCCAAAGTATATTTAAAAACAAAGCCATCAATGAGGCCACAATTATTTCAAGGCGAAGCAACACAAACAAATCTGCAGTTTTTGATTGAGGTATTTTATCCGCTTCGCCATGAAATAATTTAGTGAATCGTGGTATTAAAACAGGTGCAATTACCAACATAGGTAAAGTTGCCACTTCAAAAACTTTATAAGCAAAACTATACTCAGCCAGAATTACATTACTTGCAAGAATACCCAAAAATATCCAATCAAGGCGTGAGAGTGCCGATGAAAAAATTGCAACACCAAATTGTGGAAGCGCTTCTTTAACCAGGTTCTTATATTCACTTTTGTTCCACTTTAGTTTTAAGGGAACATTCAGCATTCTTTGCATAATAAAGAGGCAAACCAATAATTCAGCAAGATCTCCGGCAATAAAAATGATAACAATAACCTGAACATTCAATTGGTTCATGCCGGCAAATACAACCAGGGCCACAGCACGCAGCACATTGGAAGTAACGGCCATTAAGAAAAGCGATTTGAATTTTTCAAGCCCTGTAGCCAGTTGTTTAAATGGTGTTGAAAAAAAGATCATCAATTTTCCAACACCAAGTAACAATAACACCTGATGCTGATTGAAGAAAGAGGAAAATATGATTGAACTGATCCACAAAATAATATAGAAACCACAACCCGCAATTAATACATGAGTTGCGTAAGTTGAAAGCAATTTTGTTGAATCAGAACCTGATGCTATTCGCCTGACAGCTATCTGGTCAATTCCAAATGCAAGTATTCCAAATGCAGTTAGTAATACCGCCAATGCCCAATTAATTTCGCCGAAATCGCTTTTACCCAGCCTGGTTGAAAGCAGGTAAAATATAACCAGGCCACAGCTTTGCACAATAATAACCTGCAATGTATTTACTGAAATATCATGTAGGAATTTTCTTTTCATGCCTGGTTAGAACGCAGATTTGTTTACGCTGTAATTTAGATTATCTGAAATAGAAAATCTCCCGATGTTTTTTTATAATTAAAAATACCTCTAATGAAGCAGATTTTTATATAAACAGATTACTTCTTTAATATCGTTTTTATTCCTGTTAAAGTAGCCTGGCAACCCCGCAAATATTTATTACGATTTGGCTATTGAAAATTCTTAAACCAAAACCAATTTTATGAGAAAATTATTTTTTACCTTCTGTATATTCATCAGTTTTTCGGCAATTGCACAGGTTGACAGTGCCACAACCAATTTGATGAATGAACTGGATAACAAAACTACAAAGCCCCAGGGAAAACCGCCTGTAAAGGTTTTTTTAGCACAAAGGCTTATCAATGCCAATACTGTAGAAATGGTGCAGAAAGGCCATTTTGAATTTAAAGTAGTACATAATTTTGGGGATGCAAGTGGAAGAAACGGTGGTATAAGAAGTGCTTTTGGATTAGATGCTTCTGTAGATATCAAAATTGCCTTCCTGTACGGAATCACAAAAAATCTCAACGTGATCGTATCCCGCAATAAGGGAGATGGCCAGGTATTTACACTCTGGGAGTTGGGTTTTAAATATAAGCTTCTTGAGCAACGGGAGAATGACCCTTTACATCCTGTTTCGCTGGCTGTATTTGCAAATGGTGTTAGCTCATCACAAAGATCTAGCACAGATTCAACCAGAGAAAATTATTATAGAAAAACATCAGACAGGCAGAGCCAGACCTTACAGCTAATGATTGCCCGTAAGTTTGGTAAGATTCTCAGCCTTCAGTTAAACCCAACTT
>JAOAUI010000031.1 GCA_030157685.1 Ferruginibacter sp.
TGGGATAAAAAGCAAACCATACAAACACTCAGGCAGTTAACCATTGAAGAAACCTACGAACTGGCCGATTCTATTACCGATAACGACTGGAAAGGAATTAAGGAAGAACTGGGCGACCTGATGCTGCACCTGGTTTTTTATGCCAAAATAGGAGCTGAGCAAAACCAGTTTACTTTAGATGAAGTAATAAATGGCGTTTGCGAAAAGCTGATTCACCGGCATCCGCATATATACAGCGATACTCATGTAAATGATGAGGAAGATGTTAAAAAGAACTGGGAGAAACTTAAGCTTAAAGAGGGCAAAACTTCTGTTTTAAGCGGTGTTCCCAAATCTTTACCCTCTATGGTAAAAGCCATGCGCCTGCAGGAAAAAGCAAAGCAGGTAGGCTTTGAATGGGATACCAAAGAACAGGTTTGGGAAAAAGTGGAAGAAGAGAAAGCCGAGCTTTTTGAAGCCATTGAATCGGGCGATATTAACAAAATGGAAGACGAATTGGGAGATGTTTTTTTCTCTTTGGTAAACTTTGCAAGGTTTTTGCAGGTAGATGCTGAAAATGCGCTGGAACGCACCAATAAAAAATTTATTGACAGGTTTACACGTATGGAAACAGAAGCCTCTAAAGAAGGAAAGTTTCTGCACGATATGAGCCTGGAAGAAATGGACAGCATCTGGAACAGAATAAAAAAAACTTAAACACTTTACAAGTAATTGCAAAAGAGCTCTACCTATAAATCGCTTCTATTTAAAAACAGTTACCTGTTTATCCTGGCAGCAGGCCTTGTTATTTTTTCATTTATTGCAGATAAGTACTGGTCGGGCAACTCTTCGCTGGCCGCAGTACAGCAAACTGTTCAAAAAAATGTGCAGGCCCACGAAAAGGATTTTGATAAGCTGATGAAGGATACTGCACTGGTAAGACAGATAAACGATAACTCGCTTGCTGAACCGGTTTTACAGCAACTTACAGACAAACCTTATTTCATTTACCGGTATTTTATAAATGATATTGGCCTGCACCAGATCATTTTCTGGAATACACAGACTGTTTTACCTACCGAAGAAATTATTGGTGCAAAAGACAGCAGTGGTTTTGTAAAGCTGGATAACGGATATTATGTTTGGCGTAAGCAGCATACTGCCAGCAGCATTACCATAGCCCTGATACCGGTTAAGTGGGATTATTTTGTAACCAACACCTACCTGGAGAATAGTTTTATTGCCGGCAAAAAATTTGAAAGAAACTACGATATATCACTAATAACTTCCACAGCTCCGGTAAAATCAATAAGTGGCAGGAACTTGTTTTACCTGGCAGAAAAATCGGCCAATGTTGTACCGGAAAATAACCGGCTTGCAGTTTGGCTCAGATTTTTTGCAGCCTTCCTCATACTGCTGTTCATACACCTGCTGGCAACAGATATTGCATCAAAGCGTGGACTTGCAAGGGCCTTATTTTTTTTGATCCCTGTAGTTTTAGCACTTCGTTTATTGAGTTATTATTTGCCGCTTCCTTTAAATTTTCGCCAATTCGAATTATTTGATCCTTCCATTTATGGCTCCAGTTTTGTGCTGCGTTCGTTGGGCGATCTGCTTATCAATGCCATCTTGTTTACCTGGCTGGTCTTATTCATCCATAACCAGGTGCATGTAAAAAACATTAATTTAACCAGCCTGAAACCATGGTTCAGATGGGTAATGCTGGCAGCGGTTTGTGTTGCATTGCTGGCGGTAACTTTTGCTACCGGGCAAATTATACGCAGTATGGTGGCCGATTCGCAGATATCATTTGATGTGATCAACTTTTTCACTTTAAATATTTACAGTGTAACCGGCTTTATTGTTTTATGCTGCATTGCCATTGGTTATTTTTTACTTAGCCAGATACTTTTGTTCCTGGTAAAGCCTATGTTTCCTGATTATTTTTGGAGGCTGTACCTGGCCATTGCAATTGGCGGACTTGCTTACCTCACGTTCAAACTGGATATTGCACATGCGGGGTTTGAATTATGCACCCTTGCCTGGCTTGTAATATATCTTCTGTTATTAAACAGGGATAATATTTCAATATCTGTTCAAAAAATAAGTTCCTCAAGGCTCATTTTCTGGTTATTTTTTTTCTCTTTATCCATTACTGCCGTCATCGTTTTAGAAAACAGCGAAAAAGAATTGAGCAAAAGGAAACACTATGCCGAAACACTTTCTACCAAGGCAGATCCACGCAGTGAAACTTTGCTCAATACTTTTCTAACCGATTTTCGCAACGATTATCTTTCTGCAAATTTTTACCGTTTTCAAAGCGACAGCAGCAACTGGTTTTTTAAAGACAGCCTTGTAAGTGGTAATTTTTCGGGATATACCAATAATTACGATACACGCATTTTTACATTCGATGCAAATGAAAATCCGCTTTTTAATAAAGAAGATGCTGGTTTTAATGAGCTCAATACGGTCTTAAAAACGCAGTCCAAACCTACCAATATACCCGAGCTTTTTTATTACGATGAATCCTACGACCGTTTCAGTTATATAAGCCGCAAAACAGTTACTAATTTTGAGGGCGATACTTTAGGTTATGTATTTGTGCTGGCCAACCCCAAAAAAAATAAGACCAATGCATTAAATCTCGAGCTGTTTTCCAGGGGTAAAAGCAATGCCATTGAAAATTCATCACTGTATGCATTTGCTGTTTATAACAACCTGCAGCTTATAGATAGTCACAATGATTATGCTTTTGCAACAAGATTAACAGCAGAACAAGTACCCAGGGAAGAATTTGAGATCATTAAGAAAAACGGGTATGATGAACTCTGGTACAGGGCAGGCCCGCAAAAAGTTGTCATCATTGCCAAGCCCGGCAACCTCTTTATAGAAACAATCACCCTCTTTTCATACCTGTTTTGTGCTTTTTTGCTGGTTGCCGGTATTTTCTGGTTGTTGAATATCAGCATACGTGCAAGGTTTAACCGTGAAAGAATCAGGTATTACTGGCAGCTCAGCATCCGCAACCAGATTCATGGCACCGTCATATTTGTTAGCGTGGTTTCTTTTCTGGTAATTGGTATTGCCACCATTTTGTTTTTTATTAACCGGTACGAAAATACCAACCGTGAAAAATTAAGCCGTGTTATTCATGTAATGGAAAATGAAGTACGTGGTTCTTTATCTGAAATGCTGGTAGCAGATACGGCCATTAAAATGAATGACAACGCTTTCCGTGAAAAACTGCAAATAGTCATTGACCGGGTATCAGAAATACATGCAGTTGATGCCAACCTGTACGACCTGGATGGAAACCTGCTGGTATCATCCTTGCCGCTGCCTTACACAAAAGGTATCATCAGTAAAAAGATGGACCCTGCAGCTTTCTATCATCTTAACAGAAAAAACGAAGTGCAGTTTTTTAAAGAAGAACAAATAGGCAAACTGAATTTTGTAAGCAATTATGTTCCTGTAATTGATGGAGCCGGCCGGGAATATGCTTACCTGAACATACCCTACTTTACCAGCCAGAGTAAACTGCAGGAAGAGATCGCCAATTTTCTGGTAACCATCATCAACCTCAATGCATTTATATTTTTAATTGCCGGTATTATAGCGCTGTTTATCACCAACCGCATTACCCGTTCTTTTTCTTTCATCAGCGAAAAAATGAAAGCTGTTAATCTGGGTAAGATGAACGAAGCTATTGACTGGAAACGCAATGATGAGATTGGTGACCTGGTTAAAGAATACAACAAAATGGTAAGCAAGCTCGATGATAGTGCCTTAGCACTTGCTAAAAGCGAGCGTGAAGGCGCCTGGCGTGAAATGGCCCGGCAGGTGGCGCATGAAATAAAAAATCCGCTTACACCCATGAAACTGAGTTTGCAGTACCTGCAAAAATCCATTGCATCTAAATCACCAAATGTAGAAGAACTTACCGCCAATGTTGCCAAAACGCTGGTTGAGCAGATAGAACACCTGAATCATATTGCAGGTGAGTTCAGCCAGTTTGCAAACATCGGCAATCCTAAAAATGAAATATTTGAACTGAACGAAGTAATTAAGCAGGTAACCCTGTTGCATGCTGTTGATGACCGCATACATATAGATATGAATGTGCAGAAAAAGCCTGTAATGGTTAATGCCGACCGTACACATATAAACCGCCTGTTTACCAATCTTATTTTAAATGCCATGCAGGCCATACCTGCCGAACGCAATGTGCAGATAAATATTGATGAAGTAATAACCGGAAATAAGGTGCTGATAAAAGTAAAAGACAACGGCAATGGCATTAATGAAACCCTGCAATCAAAAATATTTACACCCAACTTTACTACAAAAACTTCCGGTACAGGGCTGGGGCTCGCCATGAGCAAAGGTATTGTAGAACAGGCTAAAGGAAAGATCTGGTTTGAAACAGAAGCAGGGGTGGGGACTACGTTTTTTGTGGAGTTGCCGGTTTATAGTTGATTGGGTTCATTACTTTTTAATAATAGTTTTCTAATGGAAACCAGGTGTGCCAATAAAACCAGCGGTACTACACAACAAGGCAGCCAAACAAACGGAAAATAAAGTATGGCTGTATTGGGCTGCTCAAAAGCAAATTGCTGAAAATTAGATGGAGCGGATAGAACTGCATTAATAACAATATTCAGCAACAAACTAACGCAGATAAAGTTCCAGAGCAGCAATACTGTTTTACCAAGCTTGTTCTTTACATAACCAAAGTAAAAGATAACCGGCGCAGTTAAACCTGCCAGTATATCCAAATTTCTTCCTTCAAAAGTCATCAGTTGTGGTATGCTCTTATGCAGAAAAAGCCAGTACAGGCATAACTCTACCGGTATACGTACCACGTGCAACAGTGTTAATGTTTTAGCATCAAGCTTATTTATATAAGCCTTGCCTTTTGCAGTAATAAATAAAAAGATGATGAGCAAAACGGGCGGTAATGCCAGTAACACAAACCTGGGAGGAGTTGTATTGGTAACTGTATAAAAGCCAACATAACTTAATACCGCCTGCAACAATAACCATAAAACCAAAATACCCAAACTGATTTTTGATTTACTGCCTGCTTTGTAAAAAAGAAAAACGGTTAACAGCGTAGTTAGTATGAAAACAATGTTTACATACATGGGTAAGTTAGTGATCATAACTTTTTATTTAGCGTAAACCTTTTAATGCTTTTCTCTTCCCTACAAAACTCTCAAATTCCCCCAAGCCCATACTGCTCAAATTCTGTTCTTTGGCAACCGCAGCTTTTTGTGCTGCCAAAACTCCGTAGCGGGTGTCTTTAAACCCTTCAATAGTATGTGCATCGGGGTCAATGGAAATGAGTACATTTTTTTCAAGTGCATAATCAATATGTCTCCAGTCAATATCCAGGCGGCTGGGATGAGCGTTTAGTTCAATCACCACATTATTGGCAGCGCAGGCATCAATAATTTTTTTATGGTCTATGGGGTAGCCCTTGCGGCTTAGCAGCAGGCGGCCGGTCATGTGGCCAAGTATGGTTGTGTAAGGGTTTTCAATAGCCGTTATCAGGCGCTGCATGGCTTTTTCTTCAGTCATTTTTAAAATACTGTGTACTGATGCGATCACCATGTCGAAAGTGGCCAGCACAGCATTGGAATAATCAAGGCTGCCATCATATAATATATCGCTCTCAATGCTTTTAAAAATTTTAAAATCTTTTAGCTTATTGTTCAAAGCATCAACCTGCTCATGCTGGGCCTGTATTCTTTCTTCGTTAAGACCATTGGCATAAAAGGCACTTTTGCTGTGGTCGCTTATCACCAGGTATTCAAAACCCTGTTCTTTAGCGGCTTTGGCCATTTCTTCCAGCGTATTGCTGCCATCGCTCCAGTTACTATGGCTGTGTATTATACCTTTGATGTCTCCCGGTTGTATCAGTTGGGGCAGGGGGGCAGCTTTTGCCCGTTCAATAATTTCGGGTGTTTCTCTAAGGCAATAAGGTATATAATTACAGCCTGCTGCTTTAAAAACAGCCGAATCATCTGGTCCGGAACTGCCTGAAAAATCAACATCCGGGAACCGGAAAATAAAATCATTGATAAATTCGGGGCTGCCGCTGGTAAAAAAACACTTTTTTTCAAAGCTTTCAGTAGCACTGTATAATCTCAGTTTAAGTCCGTTCAGCAGTTTGTATAGCAGGCTGTCAGCATTTTCTTCCAGTAATTCCGGCGGATTGGCCGTTTGAAACTTTGGTTTTATGTTTTCAATAGAGCAGTTAACAACATATTCCAGTTCATCAATGATCTCTACTTGCCTTTTAAAACTGCCGGTCAGGAACACATTTTCAGGAGAAAAAAGTTTTCCTAAGTAATCAGTTATTTGTGGTTCCACTGCTTCAACCTGCGGATATAAATTACTGCCCTGGTTATTTAAATAAAATTCGATGGTATCAATTACGCTCTGCTGTGTTTTTTCTCCAAATCCTTTGTAAAGCTTCAGGCGGTTTTCTTTACAGGCGTATAAAAGTTCGCCAATACTTTCTATTTCCATCTCTTTCCAGATGGTAGAAATTTTTTTAGGGCCGATGCCTTTTATGTTCAGCATTTCTATCACACCAATGGGTGTTTTTTCAATCAGTTCCTGCAATACTTTTAATGAACCGGTTTCTAAAATTTCAATTATTTTTTTGGCAGATGATTCACCGATACCTTTTATTGCTGCAATTTTTTCTTTGGGGGTTTCACTTAATTGTTCCGGTAATTTTTCAATATAAAAAGCTGCAATTGCATAAGATTTTGCCTTAAAATTATTTTCTGCATGGATGTCTGTTAATTTGCTTAAAAGGCTGAAATTTTCGGCAATTTGATAATTATCCATTTTTTTAAATTGTTAACGTAAATGTAAGAAGAATAAAAAACTGCCTGTTAAAAAAAATATTTTTTGAAAGAAAAATGAAAAATCTGCTTACTGTGTTTTATAAAACTGAAAATAAATTTTCAATAAAACCCGGCAGTTGTTTTTTTGCAGCGATGATATGTTTTGAAAATAAAACAACAAATTTTTATAATTGCTTTTGCACAAAAATCAAGAGGGCTCTTATGCCTGGTTTATATCTGCTGCTTGCTGAAATTCGCTTTGGCAAAGGGTTTTAACGAAAAAGTCTCCCGAATTTCGGGAGACTTTAATGATATTCTGCTTTGTTAAAAGCGAAGAATTACTTCTTCTTTGCAGCTTTCTTTGCAGCTTTTTTAGGAGCAGCTTTCTTTGCAGCTTTTTTAGGAGCAGCTTTTTTAGCAGCGGCTTTTTTTGGAGCGGCTTTCTTAGCAGCGGCTTTTTTTGGAGCAGCTTTTTTTGCAGCTTTTTTCTTTGTTGCCATTTTTTTAAAATTTAATTGGTTAGTAAATAATACTTAAAAATAAATACATTTTTTAAACTACCAAAAAAAATATTAAAAAAATTAAGCACTTGCCTCAACGGCAGCAACTGAAACAATGGTCTTATCGCCTCTTGTTTTTTTGAATTCAACCAGTCCATCTGTTAATGCAAAGATGGTAAAGTCTCTTCCAACTCCAACATTTTTACCAGGATGATAAGTTGTTCCGCGTTGACGGATAATAATATTTCCTGAAAGTGCCGGTTGACCACCGTAAATTTTTACACCTAATCTTTTGCTATGTGAATCACGACCGTTTTTTACCGAGCCTTCACCTTTTTTGTGTGCCATTTTTTTTTGTTTATAAGTTTATAAAGTTAACAAAGTTGATAAAGGACGAAAGCGGATAAACTTTATCAACTCCGTCAACATATCAACTCAATTAAGCAATACCTGTTACTTTAATGTGAGTATACTGCGTACGGTGTCCGTGCTTTTTACGGAAACCTTTCCTTCTTTTCATTT
>JAOAUI010000032.1:0-2398 GCA_030157685.1 Ferruginibacter sp.
CCAATGAAGATCTTATAAGAAGCTGTTGGATAATTTGATTCGATGTATGGCATCAATTCCTTTTCGACGTAGCGCATGAATTTTTCGCCCTGGCCTGTGATACCAGGCATTTCCTTATCTGTACCAAATGTCAGGTCCGTCATCCGGGCAGGATGCAAAATCCCGACCACGATCATCGGCGGACAAAGGCCTGCATTACTCATGAATTCGGTTATACTAACTATACTATTAAAATTTGCATCTCCGTCTAATAAATAAATTACCGGGTAACGCCCTTTACCGGTATTTTCATTTCCACCATTACTGTTTGGAATATGAATCCAGACAGTTCGTTGCGAACCTGATATTATTGAAGGCATTGTTTTTTCAAACCCCGAAATAAAAGGGCTGCTTTGCTGTGCCCTTGCACAAAAGGACAAAAATAATATTGCAATACAACAGATGTATGTTTTCATGGGGTGTTCTTGTTTAATTTAAAACATGGTTACTTTATTTTAAAAACCTAATTGTCTCATTACTGATGTCCCGTCAAATACCTGGCTTTGCCCGCATACCTTATCATTGTTTTTCAGCAGCTGCAGCATCGCTTTGGAAATATTTTTTTGCGTTGTTGATTTCTTCTTGTATTCTCTGGTTAATATCAACTTTGGTATTTTCAAAAACAAAAACAACTGTTCCGGATTCTCTTGCAAATTTATTGGTTACTGAACCTGCTATGTAAGATTTATGAAAAAATGGCCCGGTTTCTTTTAACTCATTGTCTTTGCTTTGCAACTCCTTTACCCTGATTAAATTCACATATTTTTTATCCAGGTTAAACCAATTGACATAATCGGCATTGAATGAATTTGCTGTAATGTTTTTATTTTTTGTATAATAATTTATTGCTCCGGCCTGCCCATAGTTGTCGCAGAGGATCAATGTTTTCTCATCTGCAGGCAGCAGTGAATAAACCGAGTCTATTGTGGCAGCCAGTTCTTTCCAGCCAAGCATATCGGCATAGTCTTGCGGCAATATATGGTCTTTGCCATCTTCCCAACGCAGCAATCCATATTTTTTATAGGCGCCGGGATGATTCATAATATATGCCGGACTTTTATTTGGAAACATCAATTTATACATCGGTATGAAAAACAAAACAGGGATAACGATTGCCAGGGGTTGCAAATATCTTTTCCAGCCAGCTTTTAAGATGGCCTGGAGGTATACTGCACCAAAGGCAATGTAGACAGGATACAGGCCCATGGCATAATAGCTTTTTGCTTTCAGTAAAATGAAAATGATCAACGTAAAGCAAAATGTATAAAAGAAAAATCGGTATTTTTTGAAGGGGGCATAAAACAGCAATGCATAAAATGACGCTGCCATTACAAACAGAGAACCTGTAAAGAACAACAACTGATCTTTTAAAAAATCCCAGCGGTTTACATTTACCAATTGTGTTTTTGCCAACTGCTGCATATGATAATACACGGGAAAGTTATTGTTGTATTGCCATAACAGGTTTGGCAGTATGAGCAGCAGGAACAATACAATAGAGAAATAAAAATGTTTATCTGTAAAAATGGAACGCCTGCACAATAAAAGTGCCGGAAAAAGTGCAGCCACCAGGAACACCATATTATACTTATTTAAAAAACCAACTGCTAAAATGGCCATGCCAATATAAAACCATTTTGGGTTTTCGCTATCTGCATATTTTATCAAAATAAAACAAAATGCTGTCCAGCAAAGCGCATCTAATGAATTGGGCTGATAGAGCATGTTTAGCCTTAACAATGCCGAAAATAAAATACAGGTGGCTCCTAATACCAATGCAAACATATTTCCTTTTAAAGCTTCAATGGCTTTCCAAACTACCACCAATGTTAACGCACCAAATAGTGCCGGAAAAAACCGCACCCAGAATAAGGATTTGCCCAAAAAGAGGATGATACCTGATATCCAGGAAGTAACCGGTGGAACGGATATATAGCCCCATGCTACATGATTTGCCTGGTCAAGATGCAAAAATTCGTCTCTTTGCAGTTCATACTCCGGGCTTATCAAAATGTATTGCAAAATAAATTTTGCAAGTACAAACCCTGCCAAGACCATCGTTTTTTTTGACATTGAATGCTATTGTGTTTATTAAAGTTAACGCCTTGCCGGGTAAGTTTTCGCTTTGTTCATCGCTACCATACCAGAATGTGGTGTAAGACTTTGATACAGAAACTAAATAGTATTTACAAAATAGCTAAATACCAGCTATTTTCCAGGCATGTGCATGTTTACACTATTGTAATGCAGCCAATTTTCTGCTGTTCATTGTTTTTTTACTCCTGCGCTGAATATTCCATAAATCAACTATATTGAAACTTTTAGCAGGAACGAAATCCGTAGCTAAAGTTTCCTTTAC
>JAOAUI010000032.1:2498-7864 GCA_030157685.1 Ferruginibacter sp.
CCGATGTCTGATACGGACAAATAAAATCCTATGCATGCTTATTTTTATCAATTACCGGAAGTGATGACAGAAGGCTTGAAGCCTTTTACCACAAGATAGATGCCCAGCGAAAATTCAAATAGTGCAACCGGAATTGCGAACAGCCCTGTCAATGGTGCATGTTGCCCGATGAGACCGAATTGAATAGCGAAGTAACCAGTGAGTAGTACGGGGCCACCAACAATACCAATCAGCGAAAGGCCCCGGGGTACCAGGCGTGAATGGTAGAGCAGGAAGCCCAGCAACAAATCATTTACGGCGGGCATAAAACTTTGCCCAAGCAGGAAGATGCGGTCGTATAAAGTAACAAGCGCATGACTGGTTGTCAATGCACTTGTACCGGCGCCTTCCTGACGCAAGGTTACAACTGACAGAATAAAGGCCACACCAACGAACATGGTGCCGGCTTCCACGATTCTGGAAGCAACGAGCCCCAGCGAAAGCCCTTCGCTTTGCTTCCTGAGTACCGGGTACAAGGCAATTGCTGTTCCGATACCGGCGAGTGCCACAATGATCTCGAGCAGGCCACCAATAATTGCCGCGGTATCTGGCCCGGAGCCGGTGATATAGTCCGTTTTATGTATCGGGCCATAGAGAACAAGCGTTGGAATGGATACAAAGGTGAGCAGGTAAAGCAGGCCAGCTACCAGTGAAGTTTTTCGCAGTGAGCTCATCGGTGTGCGTTTAGTTGATACATTCGCAATGATTGCAGTATTTATGTTTGTATTCATTTTTTTATTTTTTAAAATTGATCAGCTTTTTTTTGTAAGATGATAACAACACTGGCGTTAAGAGCGGCAGTATATTTTTACCTTCTTCTTAGTGGATTTGTTTTCCAGGGTTTGGAAAAGTGCACACTGATCATTACGGCCCTGTTATGAATTTCCTTGTTGTACGAGATATTGGTTAAGCCATAATTATACCTGATGTCCAACGCAATTCTTCTTTGCTTACATGGAAATTCAACACCTCCGCCCACCTGAACACCGGCATCAAAACGTTTAAAGCCTTCAGTTGTATTTTTAAAGGAAAGTTTCGACGACACATCTTCAATTTTCCTGGTGCCGCTGATATTATAAGCGATGGATGGCCCGGCATTTACATAGAATTTGCCAAAATGAAAGCGGGCTAAAACAGGTAATTCAACCGTATTTAAATGAATGCTGGATTTGTTATTGGTTAAAGCATTGTTTGCTTTTAAATTGCCACCTTTTCTCATAAAGTATAGTTCGGAAACAACAGAAAATCCGGCAGTAATTCCTGCCTGGAATGATGCGCCGGCCTGGATGCCGTTAGCCGTTTTTTTATAATCGGCCAGGCCGCTGTTAGCGTCTCCGTAGTTGATGTTTGTAGCTACTACATTAACCATCAGGTCCAGGTAGGTTTTTGCAGTTTTTTTGCCATCGTTTTTTTTTGTTGCACCCGGCGTTTTCGTTTGACCAAATGTTGCTGCTGACAGGAAAATCATACTCATGACAAGCCCGGTTTGTACTACTTTTTTCATAATTCTTTGTTTTAATTTTTTTGTTTGATTAATTAAAGCAAAAGTATATGACTGTTTGTGGGCCTGCAATTCAGCTATGCAAAACGGGGGAGTATGTCTGCCAACAGGTGTTTTTAATCTTCCAAATTTCAGCAGGTTTATGGCCTGCTGTTAATGAGTTGAAGGAATGCTTCTTTGTAGGTTTCGGAAACAGGGATTATTTGATCAGCAATTTTTATCCTGCTGCGTTCTATTGATTCTATTTTGTTAACAGCAACCATATACGACTTGTGTACCCTGCATACCAGGTGGGCAGGTATCAACTGTTCAAGTTCATTAAAGCTTTGCAGTGTCATGATCTTTTTATTTGAAGTGTGAATGCGCAGGTAATCTCTCATACCCTCTATGTACAGGATATCGCTGATCATGATTTTTTCGAGACGGTTTTCGGTTTTTACAAAAATAAAATCCAGTTGCTTTTCTGTAATTCGCTGGTTTAAATTTTCCTGCGCTTTATTTACAGCCTGCAAAAAGCGGTTAAAAGTAAATGGTTTTAACAGGTAGTCTGTGATATGCAGTTCGTAACCCTTTAAAGCATATTCCTGGTAGGCCGTTGTAATGATCACCTGGCTGCTTATTTTAGAACTTTCCAATAATTCAATACCTGATAATTCATCCATATTGATATCCAGAAAAAGTACATCCACTTTGTTGTTGTTCAGGTAGGCCAAACCATTCAGCGCATTATCGAAAGTGGCACTTAAATTCAAAAAGGGAACTTTGTTTACAAAGTCTTTTGTTTTTTCAAGCGCAAGGGGCTCGTCTTCAATAATAATGCAGGTATATTTATCCATTGGTAATTGTTAAGTTTACGGTGTATAGTTCATTTGTTTTATTCACTTCCAATACATGTTTTTCCGGGTAAATAAGCTGTAGCCGCTTTTGAATCAACTCATTGCCCAAACCGCTGCCGGGTTGGCGCACCGGGGGTTTCGAATCAAATTTATTTTCGCATACCAGTTGTATGGCCTTATTACTTATAATGATATGGACATTGATGGCATTCTCCAGTTTCTTATTGTTGGTATGCTTAAAGGCGTTTTCAATAAACGGAATAAAAACCATCGGTGCAATCATCTTATTGCCGATAATACCGGTTACCGAAAAGTGTACATAATTGGCATTGGCCGTTCTTATTTTTTGCAGGGCGATGTATTTTTCTATGTACTCAATTTCCTGCGAAAGCAGAATTTTTTCGGCCATGGTTTCATAGAGCATGAACCGCATGATGTCGGATAATTTATTTAAATAGCCGGATGCTTCAACGGCATCTTTTATGATGAGTGCATCTATATTATTGATGGTGTTAAATAAAAGATGCGGATCAAGTTTTGATTTTATCAACGCCAGTTCCATCTGATGATTTTTTTCTTTTAAAGCTTCCTTCAGTTTTTTTTCATTGAACCAGTTGATGAATCCTTTTATGACCAGGGCCACTACGCCGCTTATTATACCAATAAGCGTCATAGCCATGATTACTGTAACTGCAGTAGAACGGCCATGTCGGCCTCCATTATCCATGTCTGTGATATAGCCCGATTCTATTGAAAACCGGATAAGGATATAACTGATGAGGGCTGCTGCTGCAGAAATCATCAGGCCATGAATAATTGAAAGAGAAATTTTTTTGTGATGCAGGTATTTAGGAAACAAAATAAAATAATAGTACCAATATGAAATAACCGAAGGAATAAATGCAAAAAACAAAAGGCTTTTTAAGGCATTTAAAATTCTGGGGCCCGGGTTAGCTACATGAGCGCTGCTTCTATAATAAACAGCTAACATGATCGCTATCAATACGAAGTAACAGGTCCAAAAACCTACATGTAGCAGAACAATAAATGATTTCTTCATAATTTACAGTACCCGGCTTAAGTGATTTAAAGGTGCTTCTTTATTTTGGCTTTGAAGAAAATGAATATGCAAACAGGCTGAATTTGTCTGCAAATTGAGCCGTTGTATCAGATAGTCCGGGTTTTGAAGCTATTCCGCTCTTTACCGGGTTATTCAAAAAGCATGCATGATATTGATTTGAAGCTTCAGCCGTAATTTCAATTAAGTGCTGTTTAACTTCATGTTTATCCTGTCATGTTATCTGCACCTGCATGTATTTTTGCCGGCCAGCGACACCCGGCCAGCATACTTTTTCAAAATCATTTCACAATGCAAAACACTGTTTCAAAAGCTTCCGGAATAGCAGGCTATTTAAGATTTATTAGTGTGGCAGTTTAATTATACGCAAGCGTAAAATGGGGAAATACCGGGTCCGCAATAATAACAATAAGAACAACTGGTGGGTATGCATTAAAGTAAATGATGCATTTGCTAATGCTGACCGGCGTTCCTGGAAAAGCAGAAAAACCGGAATGATTTAAATAATGCTGCATAACGCGATTGATTTTAGTTAACCGGAAGCAACACCGGGCAGGCCTAGTTTTTCGAAAATGATCTTTACCTGCAATGCGGTGTAAATGCGGCCATGTTTTTCGCCGATGGCTGGCTGGTGTGGCGTGATCCATTTTTTCATGGTTTTTACGCCAATGCCATAGATGGCGGCCAGTTCTGTAAGGGTACAGGGTTTGATTTGCGTGGTGTTTACTGTGCTGTTCATGGGCAATGTTTGAAAGTTGATGGTTGAAAGTTGATGGTTAATGGTGGTGATAGTATTTTTTATAATCGCCGGGTTCAATTGCCAGCAGGGTACATAGCTGTGGTGTATCCAGTTTTGTTTTACTCATAAAGCCTGCCAGCAGGTGCTGCACCAGTTGCGGATGTTCTTTTTGTATATCCAGCTGCGGCGGTTCCCGCCTGCGTATATGCTGTTCGTTGAACTGCTGCAGTAAATAGCGTTTTTGGTTGGGTGTTAGTAAGCCCAGGTCATCGGCCCGGTAGAGGAGTGCGATCATACTGATTTTCCATTTCCGCTTCAGTTCGCCCAGCAGGGGCAGTGTAATGGCTTCTGTAAGATCTTTGCGTATATCTTTTGCCGGCATCAGCAGTTCAGCGGCAAACAGGTTGGCTTCGTGGTTAATATCCCGCTGATGCGGCACCACACAAAATGTATGCATGATGAGGTGCCCCAGTTCGAAAGCCAGCGAAAAACGTTGCTTATCGGCCAGTGAACTGCTGTTAAGGAAAATAACGGGGTATTGGTCATCGGTAAGCATGGTGCGGCTGTCTACCCGTTCGGTTCCAAAATCAAAACTGCAGATGATGATACCCTTTTGCTCAATCAGCTTGCAGAGATCATCAATAATGGGAACGGTGATATTCCATTTTTTACGGAGCAGGGATGCGATTTGGGCAGGGCTTTGTTCTTCGGTTACCTCGTACACTGGCAGGGCTGGTACCTGATGTTGCAGTGCCCTTGTTATAAACTGAACATGCCTGCGTATGATATTGATGTGTGCATCAATGGCACTGATGATCTTTGCCGGTACCTGCTGCCTTTTGCGGTAAGAGAGGTTTACGGGTATGGGGCCGCCGGGCTGCAAAAAAAACTGCGGCGGAAAGCCGGTGGCATCTGCAATGGCTACCAGTATCTTTTCAGTAACCGGGGTATCGCCGTTTTCGAGGCGGGATATATTTGCCTTGTGCAGCTGCAGTTTATCAGCCAGCTCGGTTTGTGTAAGGCCCCTGGCTTCCCTTGCCAGTAAGATCATATTAGGATTGATTGCGGGTGTCATGTTGTTTTTATTTATCCGGACAACAAACATAATATTTGTATTTGTAAATTAATAAAAAAAGTTGCAAATGTGGATAAATATGCTAAAATAATTAGTTG
>JAOAUI010000033.1 GCA_030157685.1 Ferruginibacter sp.
TGCTTGATATTAACCCGGCAGAACAGATGTGGTATTTAACCCTTGCCGATCATTACAAAGGATATCTTAATATTTTTAATCGCAAGTATGATGATGGTGACGAAAACAGTTTTTGGGCTTCGGTAAATTATGCCAAATTCAACCGCATGACCAGGGAACTGCTCAATTACAATTCCAAAGCAAAGGGTGCCGACCTGATGCGCCCTAAAGTTGGCAGCCTGTATGATTATATCAGCGAAAAAATGAAAACAGGTACCGTTGTTTTGTTTATCAATAACCGCATTGTACATAAAAAAGACCATATCAGAATTAAGCTGGGCGTACCAACTCATTTTATTGTTGCCGAAAAAATAAGTATTGAAGATGATGTGATTACTTTTATGTACTGGGATTATGGCCGCAAAACCCAACTGCAGGTATCAACTGATTTTTTTAAACGAATTGTTTTTGGCATTACCTGGTTCACTAAAAAAGAAACTGATGCTGAATAAAAAAAACTATATACTGATTGTATCATTAAGTGCAGGTTTACTTTTTTCCTGTTCGCCCAAAAATATTTCAACAAAATATTATTACGAAAATGAAAAAGTGCTGGACCGGATTGAAGAATCTTACAAAGCACTTTATCCGCTGGGGCCTTTTAATGTAGGTTTTACCGACCGTGATTTTAAAACCGTTTCGCTGGAAATCATTACTGATACCCTCAGCTATATTTATGAATTTGGCATAGATGAAAACCGTTTAAGCGATACGCTTACCGCTTATAACCTGAATGCGGCAAAGATCAATATACTCATCAGGCAGATGCATGATATCCGCTGCACCTGGATCAATTATTCAGATTATTATGTGGATGAAAAGAAACAAACAATGATCCTGATGTCGATAAAACCTGTTGTACTCAAATCACTGTTCTCCTATGCCAAATATTATGTGCTTACTTATTTTCCGCAACCACAATACTTCGATAGTGAAGGAAGATTGCTGGATAAAAGAAAACTGCGCCGCCTGCGCAAAATAAATGGAGAGGTTTTTAAAAGGATAAACAGCAAGGTTTGTTATGCCGTTACCGGCCATTTCAGGTAGGTCAGAATTTCATAAACAGCATCTTTGCTGCAAAAAGGATAATAAAAAAACTCATACAGTATCTTACCAGGCGCTGGTTCCGCTCATTTTTAAAAAACGCTTCGGTAGCAAAACCTGCCAGGTAAACAATGGTACAATTGGTTATAAAGCTGCAGAGCATCTGTATACCGCCCAGCTTTATATTTTGCAATAACAGCTGTCCACGTTCTGGATGAAGAAACTGCGGTAACACCGAAAAGTATAAAAATAAAGAACCCGGATTAAGCAGGTTGCCAATAAATCCTTTTAAATAGAAAACACCCAATCCTGTATCTGAAGTCTGGGCATCGCCTGCTTTCCATTTTACGGTTTTAAGATTGGTAATGGCGAGATAAAGAAGGTATGCAATGCCACAGTAACGCAAAACATCCAACGCATGTGGCATGCTTACAAGTATGGCAGTCAAGCCAAATACTATTGCCGTAATATGAACAACAAATGAACTTACAATGCCTGCAGCTGTTGCCCAGCCTGCCTTGCGCCCATATTCAAAAGTGTAGGTAAGATACAGCATCATATTGGGGCCGGGCGTGAGTGCAAAGCCCACCACAAAACTGATATAAACAAGTAGTTCGTTAAAGGACATCTTGTTTCCTTGATTTTCTTAATTCATTGGTTTCCTCTCCAATCTGTTCAAACCGGCTATCATATTCTTTGTGTGTAGTTTTCATGATCTTATCCCACCAGGTAAAATACAAA
>JAOAUI010000034.1:0-2356 GCA_030157685.1 Ferruginibacter sp.
GTGTATTGCGGGTCGGTGGCCAGTTTTTTAAGTGTGGGAAAAAATAATTCATCGCCCAGCACATAGCGCAGGGTATGCATGAAGTACGCACCCTTGGTATAGATATCGCCAATATAGGCATCACCCGAATTCAATTCTTCTCCCTGCACTATTGGTTTTTCATTGCGGATGCCTCTTTTGATCATCACCATCATGCTGTCGTAACCACGTTCTCCGTTTGCTTCCCTGCAAAACAAGGCTTCGGAGTACACATCAATACCTTCCTGTATCCACATATGTGCCCAGTCTTTGTTGGTTACCTTATTGGCAAACCACTCGTGCCCAAATTCATGAAACAGGTTACCGGAATAATCCCAGGTGCCCACTTTGGTGGTTACAAATCTGGCCCTGTTTTCACCATCGCCATAGGTTATCATGGTCTGGTGTTCCATGCCGGGGTTGGGTACCTGGGCAATGCCTATTTTTTCCTTTACCCAGGGATATTCACCAAAATATTTTTCCAGTATGCGGGTGTCACGTTCCCGCATGTCGAGTATTTTTTCAGCAACGGCTTTGTCTTCTTCCAATACATAAAATTCCATGGGCACTTTGTTGCCATCAATGGTGGTGTAGGTTCTTTTTGCAACCATGTATTTACCAATATTAAAAACCACGCAGTAATTGCTGATGGTATAATTTGTTTTCCAGTGAAAGGTTTGTTTATCTTTTTTAGCAGTTACTTTTTGCAGCAGTCCCGGCCCGGCAACGGTTAATCCTTTGGGCACGGTTATCATCATATCCACACCTTCGTTGGGTTCATCACTGGGGTGATCTTTACAGGGAAAATAAACTTTAGCGCCTTCCAGCTGACAATTGATGATGACCCAGGGATTGCCGGCATTATCCTTCTTCCAGCTAAAACCACCTTTCCATGGCGGCCTTACGGCTACAGGTGGTTTGCCGTTGTATTCAATTTTAATGGTTTGCCGCCCGGCTTTAAAACCGGCAGCATCAACAATATAGATAAGATCAAAATCACGATAAAAGTTTTTGTTCTTTTTTTCGGCTGTGATTTTTGTAACGTTTAAAAAATTAACCAGGTCTAACAGGAGGGTATCTGTTGGTTTAACTAAAATGAAATCAATTTCGGTATAACCGTTGATGGATTGATTGGCGATATCTACATCCAGTGACAGTGTATAATGCCTGATATCCATATTGGCCTGCAGGGGTTTCAGTTTTCCACCGGAAGTCATATAGTCTATATTACCCTGGGCAGTAACATTGGTTGCAAAAAATGCAAGCAATATGGAGATGATGTATTTCATAAACCGAGGTTGATTTTTATTAAAGAAACAAAAACTAATTAAGAAAAGGAAATGAACTGCAAAAACGGTGTGCTTATTTTGATCGCTTCCAGCTGCTATCCAACTTAACCGCTTCCTTCAAAAGCTTTACAACCGCTTTCACATTTATCTCCTCCACATCATTATAAATTTTATAGAAGATCTGTTTGTTGGTACCGTGTGTTAAATAATTATCTGCATCGGCAAGTTTGTTGCCATACCAAAAACCAAGCAGTACACCTTTTTTAATACCACCACGTGGTATGGCCGATGGCCAGATAATGCAGATGCCTTTATGGCCATAAAAAAACGGAACCTGGTACGATATTTTTTCTTTGCAGTAAGCAGGTAACTGTTCTGTAATGATGGCCCTTAGCACATCTACAATGATTCGTTCATGCTCAGGTATGGCATCGTAAAGTTGTATGATTGATTTTATTTTAGGGTCTTTGATTGACATATAACATTGAAATGAGTTTAAAATTTTTGGGGTGTCAGGCTGAGCTTGTCGAAGCCGGTGAGTTATTGTGAACCCGCCTTCGACAAGCTCAGGCTGACAGCTTTATTAATCAGGTATCATACTTCAATCCTGAAATGATGTGCAATGATTTTCATTCCTTTATTAAGATAAAAACGATGTGCATCATAGCGATGGTGTGCAGAGTTTAGATGAATTGTTTTAATCTCTTTTTCTTTTGCAATACCAACCAGGTATTCAAACATCATGGCTCCGTATCCCTTGCTTCTTCCATTGGCCAGGGTAACAAAATCATCAAAGTCAATGATGAGTCCATCGTATAGGGTTGTGGTAAACCTGAAGCCGCCAACAGAAACCATGCGGCCTTCATCTTCCAGGTATAATAAATGGTAGCCTTCTTTTTGCATGGCATCTATGGTAGTAAGAAAACTTTCCAGGTTGTGATGCGGCCTCAGTTCTTTCATTACTTCAAAACATCTTGTATAATCAGCAACGCTGGTTGCGTATTGTATGTTCATGTCAGTATTTTTTGTTGGAAATGATGTCAAAATAA
>JAOAUI010000034.1:2456-7824 GCA_030157685.1 Ferruginibacter sp.
ATAAAAAAAGGTATGAATAAATATCTCAGCATATGCTTATTTGTATCTGCTAAGATAACTGTTTTAAAAAAGTTTTGCTGCTGCTTACCGGATAGCCTTTAATTTTGCGGTACGTTGTTTGTAACAGTTTATGAAAAGAGATTTCATCGTAAATGAATGATGGCATAAATTTAACAAGCAATCAAATTGATGAGTATGAAAAATAAGATAACACTACTGGCTTTACTTTGCCTTGCATTTTGCTTTAATGCAGCCACAGCACAAACTTCTGTAGAAATGAATAACCAGGGATTGGTTAAATACAAAGCAAAAGATTATGCAGGTGCTCTGGCTGATTTTAATAAAGCAGTTGCACTGGATGCTAAAAATGAAAAAGCTTGGCATAACCGTGGCCTTGCCAAATATGCATTAAAGGATTTTGCCGGCTCTATTGCAGATCAAACCAGTGCGATTGCAATAAATCCTGCTTACAGCAATGCCTATAACGACCGGGGGATGGTGTATTATAAACAGAATAATTATCCTGCTGCACTAAATGATTATAATGCGGCCATTAAAAATGATCCGGCTTATTTTCTGGCGTATAAAAACCGTGCAACTGTACAGGTCGCATTAAAGAATTATGCTGCTGCCGATAATGACTATGCAAAATGTATTGAACTAAAGCCCAATGAAGCAGATGGTTACCTGGGACGTGGCTCTATGAAAAGTATGCAGAATAATTATACCGAAGCCATAAAATTTTACGATAAGGCCATTGAATACGAGCCCAACAATGCAGTAACATTTTTAAACAGGGGTAATGCTAAATATGCCCTTAAAGATGTAAAGGGAGCTTTGCCAGACTACCAGAAAGTGGCACAGCTGCAACCCAATAATGTAAACGTATATTTTAACCTGGGCTCCATTTATATGACTCAGAATAAAAGCAACGAAGCCATAGAAGCATTTAAAAAATACAACAGCGGTTTGCCAAACGAATGGAGCGGTTATAAAAACACAGCCGATGTGTATTATGCACAATTGAAGCAGTACGACCAGGCAGAAATTTATTACAACAAAGCTTATCAACTTAATAAAACAGAAAAGGAAATTATTGAGCGGCTGGGTTACAGCCTGCTTAACCAGAAAAAAGTACCCGAAGCTGTTGCTATGTTTAAAAACCAGGTTGCATTGCTGCCAAACGATTATTGGGGCTATTACAACCTGGGCGCAGCCTACAGCGTAGGGAAGCAACCGGCTGAGTCGCTGAAAAATCTGGATATTGCTTTAGCAAAACGAATGGTGGATCTTCCATATTGGGAAACTGATAAAAATATTGACAATGTAAGGTTTCTGGCAGATTTTAGGAAAATGCTGGAGAAATATTTCAATAAGGATATCCTGCTAAAGTATCCTAACCTGAGAGGAGTACTTTAAAAAACTGTTACCAAAACAATTATTTTATGAAGAGATTATTATGCCTGCCTGTAGCAATCGGATTGTTGTTTTTTACTTCCTGCAATACAGCGAAACAAACTGCTGCAAAAGAGAATGGAAAAATTGATATTACCATTGTACAGATAAATGATGTGTACGAGATTGCTCCGCTTGATGGCGGCAAAGCAGGCGGTATGGCAAGAGTAGCAACTGTTAAAAAAATACAGCAAAGTAAAAATGCAAATACTATCATGGTTATGGCCGGAGATTTTTTAAGTCCTTCGGTATACAACAGCCTTAAGTTTGAGGGAAACCGCATACGTGGCAAACAGATGGTAGATGCGATGAACAATGCCGGTGTTGACATAGCTGTTTTTGGAAATCATGAGTTTGATATTCCCGAGGCTGATGTGCAGAGCCGCATTAACGAATCGGCTTTTCAATGGGTATCTTCCAACACGTTTCAAAAAAAGGGAAATGATATTGTTCCCTTTGTAAAGAACGGAGTTCCGTTTCCTGAAACCTATATCAGAACTTTTACCGATGCTGATGGCACCACTGCCCGTATTGGTTTTATCGGCCTTACATTGCCTTTTAATAAAGCTGCTTATGTTAGCTATACCGACGTATTTACTGCCGCACAAAAATATTACGACCAGATAAAAGACAGCTGCGATGCAGTGATTGCCGTTACGCACCAGGCAATGGATGATGATATAAAACTTGCCAGGCAGATACCGGGACTTGCGCTCGTCATTGGCGGGCATGAGCATGAAAGGCATTACGCCAAAATTGGCAATGTGTATATTACCAAGGCCGATGCCAATGCAAAATCTGCTTATATCATCAAACTAAATCTCAACAAAACAAATAAAGAGCTGAAATTAAAAGCAGATATACTGGATGTAAATGAAAACATTGCTCTGGATTCAACAACAAATGTGGTGGTAAAAAAGTGGACGGACATTGCCAACAGCAGTTATGCATCGCTGGGTTTTGATGCAACCAAAGTTTGTATGCAAAGCGGCGAACCGCTTGATGGGAGAGAAGCGTATATCAGAACGCAACAAACAAACTTTACAAAGCTGATTGTTGCAGCTATGGAGAAAGCATCGCCAACGGCTGATGTATGTATCATCAATTCGGGTTCTATACGGGTGGATGATATTTTGCAGATGCCCGTTACGCAATACGATGTAATACGCAGCCTGCCTTTTGGTGGCAGCATTATGGAAGTGGATATGAAGGGAAGCCTGCTTATAAAAATATTAAACACTGCTAAAAAGAATGTAGGCAGCGGTGGATTTCTGCAATACTCAGCAGCACTCAGCAACGATAACAATGGCTGGGTTTTAAAAAATATTCCGGTTGATGCCGGTAAAACTTACAAAATTGCCATTACCGATTTTTTAATGACCGGGGGAGAAGCCAATCTCGATTTTCTTACAAAAGATAATCCGGATATGGTAAAAGTGTATCCTGTATTTACCGATCTGAATGATTCAAGATCAGATGTAAGAAGAGCGATCATCCGATATATGGAAGGTAAATAATCAACTCGGAAAGCGAAACCACTTTCCATTCACTTCAATAAGCACATCAGCAGCGCTGGGCCATAGTGGCGGCACCGAATTTTTTTTCTCCCAATCCTGTAAAGCATCCTGCAATTCTTTTAATTTATCGGGCCGTTGGGCAGACAGATCCTGCTTTTCCCCTGGGTCACGGGCAAGATCAAAAAGGTAAGTCACTTTGTTTTTTTCGTTCACATACAATTTCCAGTCACCGCGGCGAAAAGCTTTTGAGTAACCACTTCGCCAAAAGAAATCCTTGTGTGGTAGTATCGAATCATTTGTAAGATAGGGCAGCAGGTTAACACCATCATAAGCACGGTCAGTTGCCTGTACAGCCCCGCTTACGGCGGCAATGGTGCTATATATATCCAGCGATGAAACAGGGTGGTTGTACGTTTGCCGGGCCTGTAAGCCATTGGGATATTTAATAAAGAAAGGAACCGAAATACCGCCGTCAAAATGCGTTGCCTTACCACCACGCAGCGGTGCATTATCGGTGGCACGGGTGTAGGTGGCGCCACCATTATCGCTGGTAAAAAATATAAGGCAGTTATCTGTAAGGCCTTCCTGCTCCAGCTTTTTAAGCACTGTACCTACGGCATCATCAAGCGCTTCAATCATGCCGCTGTACACAATCTTTACCGAATCTGTTTCGGTTTTAATGCGGTTGTAATAGCTTTTGGGTACCTGGAAGGGATCGTGCGGTGCATTAAAAGAAAGTGTAAGAAAGAATGGTTTTGTTTTATTGCGCTCAATAAAATCTATTCCTTTTTCGGCCAGCGAAAAAGTAAGGTAGCCAGAATCTTTTACAATGGTTCTTCCTTCTTTAATGGCAGTGGAGCCATGCCTTGGAGCCCATGCAGGAATTTCGGAGAAAGCCCAGGGCAAATGCATGTTGATGTAGAGGCTGGTATCAACGGGATCATCTACATAACGGCTGAGGGCGCCATCAAAATAATAAGCGTAATCAAAGCCATGCATATCAGGAAAAACAGTTGGCGAAGAAGTAAGATTCCATTTACCCACATAACCGGTTGCATAACCTTTTTGCTTCAGCATTTCTGCAATGGTTATTTCACTTGCAGGCAGGTCGGTTACATACACAGAACGGTTTAAAAAGAAATCGGGTTTTAGTGTGGCAATGCCAACAGGTCGTTTTTTTACTGAAAAAAAATGACTGCTTATTTTTTTCTTTACCGATTTATCAAACTTATCGTAAAGCATAAACTCGGCGCCAAAGCGTTGCTGGTAGCGGCCGGTGATGATGCCCATGCGTGATGGCGCACATATAGGCGATGTTACATAAGCCTGTGTAAAGCGGGCTCCCTGTATGCCTAGTGAATCTATATTGGGGGTATGTACTGCTTTATTTCCGTAGCTGGCAAGGTCGCTGTGGCCAAGATCATCTACAATAATGAGGATGATGTTGGGAGGGGTTTGTGCCGGTACAGAAAAACTACAGTAAAGGAGTAAAAGCAGTGAAAGTATAATTCGCTTTGGCATAAGAGTAAAATAAGCTAACAGCTTTAGTAGTTTTGGTTGATGCCCAAGATAAAATAAAATGAGGAGAAACGATTAACGATATCGTTTTGCTAAAAATAAAATACACGCAACAGATCAATCATAGATCCACATCAAAATTGGTTTTTGAGAAGACTTGATAAAACTGCCAAGTATCGGAAGAAAAGCAGGAGTTACTGTTGGGCAGCCGGCACTTTGATAGATCCTTGCAGGATAGGTTTCCTGCTCCGGAACATGCACATCTGAATGTAAAACAATGGCACGCTCATAAGCCTTGCTATTGGTACTGTCTAAACCATATAATTTATAAGACAAACCGAATTCTCCCTTATATGGTTTACCTATTTTGTATTTACCCAGCGATGTTTTAAAGCTGTAATTATTATTGGAGAAGACCAGTTGATCGCCACAATCTTTTTGGGTAGAACCAAAACCATGTGCAACTAAAGCCGAAAACTCCAAAGAATCTTTTCGCATGTTATAAACAAAAAAACGTTTTTTACCGGAAGGCATAGACATGTCTACCAAAAAACAATACTCCATACTGTAATTATTTGCCTTTGCATAATCCCTGATCTTATTAGCCTGGCGCCTTAAACGGCCAGGACTGTTTATGCTTTTTATATCAACCGGATTATTTGAAGTATCAATATCATTATCAGCACCGGTAGTTTTTGTAAAATGATAGGGGGCAGTTTTCAGTTTGTTGAAAGCAGCGGTATTATCAGCAGATTTACTTTTTATTGGAAAGTTAACCGTTGCAGGTAATACAGTACTTGCCGCTTCTTTTGATGCGATGAGTAAGGTAAGCGCAGTAAACAACTTTTTAACTTTTTTCATATTCCTGAAGATTTAAT
>JAOAUI010000035.1 GCA_030157685.1 Ferruginibacter sp.
TAAACGAGAATCAATCTGAGAGAAGTAATGCAGAATTGCTTTCGTTTATTAGTTCGTTTTTTACAGGCTAAACAATAAACAAATCCGCCTGGTTGATACTGCAAATTTATACTAACAAAGCCGAATAACAAAATACAGGCAAGGTTTTACCGGGTATAAGCAAATGGAGAATAGTAAAAAAACAGCAAACAGGTATATGCATAAAAAAAACCCCGGGGGGTACGGGGTTCAATTACTTTCTGGATCTTTGGTGATGTCTGGTTTTCGTTGGATTTGGATATTTTACCTCTTGGTTTTCTTTTTGGATATTGGATCAGATTGATGATGTAAAAGTAATGCGGCAAAAGCTGTAATAAAAACGATAGGCATTAAACCGATGTTTCTAACTACCGAAAAGGCATTTTTGGCAACTGAACCGGAAAACAGGCTTAAAGGGAAAAGAAAAACCCCGTTTTAACAGGGCTTTTAACGATTTTAGGTTTAGTGGTCTTGGTTTTGTCTGGATAATGGATAACTAAACTTTGGTTTTCTTTGGTAATTGGATTTGGTTTTTTAGTTGGATATTGGCTTTTTGCTTAACAATGTAAAAGTAATACGCCGGCATCAGCAAAAAAACAAAAAGGCTTTCAGTGGTATAATTGGGTTACCGAACAGGAAATTTTGGGTATTGAACCGGAAACGATCTTTGGTTTAGGTATTGATACGTTAGCTAAAAAACAAAACCCCGATACTTCGGGGATTTGAAAGAACTTTTTGTTCAGTGGTGTCTGGTTTTGAATGGATAGTTGGATACTTAACTCAAACTTTGGTTTTCTTGGGTAATTGGATCTGGTCTTTTAGTTGGATATTGGTTTCTGATGTAAAAGTAATGCGGCATTTGTTGTTTAAAAACTAAAAGGCATTCAACAGTATGTTCTTAATACTGAGCTGGTATTTTGCGGTACTGAACCGGCAGGAGCAAGTCTTGTGGCGTGTTCAATGGCACTGACCTTTGGCGAACGCAGAACACGCCACAAGGTATGTTCCAGCAAAACAAAACCCCCGATAGATCGGGGGTTTTAAGAATGTTGTGTTTCTTTGGTAATTGTTTTCTTTGGATAACAGGTGTTTTCAATAGGATTACAGAATTTCAAAACGCTTAACATGTTTCTGATGTAAATGTATATCAGTAATAAAGCTTAAAAAACTGAATTGCACTAAATAGTAAGATATTAAGGCTGAATGGGGTTTTTTATCCGCTGAACCGGAAACCCGGCTATTTCTCATCGCCCAGCCATAGCTTAAAATCGGCCGAACGCTCGGTACTTACAATGGTTTCGTGCTTGGCAGCGGGGTTTAATTTGATAAGTACCCTGCTTTTGCTGTAGGCAAACATTTCGGCAATGGAATGAATACTGATGATGTATTGCCTGTTTATGCGGAAGAATATTTTCGGGTCAAGGATGGAATCAAGTGTATCGAGGTTAAAATCAACCACAAACCTGCGGGCATCTTTGGTGCATAAGAAGGTGGCTTTATCTTCGGTATAAAAATAAACCACTTCTTCAATATCAATGGTCTTTATATGCTCGCCATAGCGCACTACAAAACGCTTTTTATATTCGGTACCGGTGGCAGGTTGTAAAGATTGCAGCAGCTTATTAATATCAATAGCTGGTGCGGCAGCCGCTGCGGGTGTAAGGGCTTTGAATTTTGCTACTGCTTTTTCAAGCTCTTCTTTTTTAACGGGCTTTAATAAGTAATCAATGCTGTTTACTTTAAAAGCTTCAATGGCATACTGATCGTAAGCGGTTGTGAAAATAACCGGGCATTTAATATCTACCTGTTTAAAAATCTCGAAACTAACGCCATCAGACAACTGAATATCAGAAATGATGAGATCGGGTGCATCATTCTCTTTAAACCATTTTACGGCAGAAGAAATACTCACTATCTGGTTGAGGAGTATATGATCGGGCTCAAGCTCTTTCAGCATTTTCTGTAAGCGCCTGTATGCCGGTTCTTCGTCTTCTATAATAAGTATGGTCATTAATCTGTTTTATTTAGAACGGGTAATATTACTGTAAAATTAATTCCATCATTCAGCACAGAAACGGTTTCACTACTCAATAAATTGTACCGTTTTACAATATTTTGTAAACCAGTGCCAGTGCCGGGCTCCCTGGTAATTTTAGCGTTTATGTTATTTTTAATTACCAGTTTATCCCTGCCTTCCAGGTAAACCATTATTTCAAGCGGCGTTTCTTTTGAAACAGCATTGTGTTTAATGGCATTTTCTATTAAGAGCTGAAGGGTTAGTGGTGGTATAAATATAAGTTTTTTTTGCTCTTCGGGTATTGAAATGTTTAAGGCCAGGTTGCGGCCATATCTTTTTTGCTGCAGGTAAAAATAGGTTTTTAAAACGCTGATCTCTTCTTCCAGTGTTATCAGATCCTGGTCGCGGTAATTCACAATATTGCGGAAAAAGGTTGAAAGTTTTTCAACATAATCAACCGCCATACCGGGCTCTTCTTCAATAAAAGAAATTAGGGTATTAAAACTATTGAACAGGAAATGAGGATTAACCTGGTTTCGCAAAACCTGAAACTGGAACTGTATCTTTTCCTGTTCCAGCTTTTGCAGCTTTTTTAAATTTCGCTCCCTGTTTTTTATGTACCAGTAAAGTAATCCGGCAGCAAGCAAAATTATAAGGGCGATGAACCAAACCCTTTTCCAAAGCGGCTTTTCAATGAAGAAATCGTAAGTGGCTTCACTGGCATTTTCAAAATTATCACTCAGTGATGATCTTACATGAAATGTGTATTTACCCGGTTGCAGACGCAGAAAGGAAACATTCCTGTCCCTGGTAGATATCCAGGCTGTATCCAGGCCTTCCAGTTTGTACTGATAATGTATATCATCCGGATTGGTATAATAAAGGCCGGTGAAGTAAAACTGAAATGTATTCTGATCGCTGTTATAATTAGCCGGCTTGTCTTTATCTACATCAGTTAAAAACAACTGTACGTTTTCAATGATAGTATTAGGTTTGCGAAGTGTATTTTGACCGGGGCTGTAAATTACAATGCCTTTGGATGTGCAGAAAGCGATATTGGATGCAGTATCCTGTGCTACTGCGCCTGTATATAAGTTTACATCTGCAATGCCCTGGTAACTATTTAAAAAAGAGAAGGTTCCTGAATTGACATCCAGTATATCAATCCCTTTTCCGTTTACAACAATAATATTTCCCCATGGGCCTGTCTTTAACGCAACAATCTCCAGGTCGCTTAAGCCATTGGCTGTTGAATAATTTTTAAATGTTTTTCCGTTGAAACAATAAATACCGGCACTTTTTGTGTTGAACCATATATTGCCTTTTTTATCTTCTGTTATAGAAAAGATGCGGTCATCAAGTAAACCATTTTCTTTTCCGTAATGTACAAAGCTGCCATTTTCCAAAACGTTTAAACCTTTTTCGCCCATAGCAAACCATATCCTGCTTCGGGTATCTTTATAAATAGAATAGATGTAATTAGTGCTGATGTTTTCATTGTTGTTATAGTTGCTGTATTTATAGCGGGCAGCCATATTGCTGTTTTCGCTGCCAATATCAAATATAGCAGCTACACCTTCAAACCCGCCAACACACACGGTTTTTCCATTACCGGTTATGGATAATATACTGGCATTTTTTAGTAAAGGGTTTTCATTGAGGGGGCGATGCTTGCCGGTATGAGGGTCCAGTATTATTATACCGTTACCCATCGTTCCAATCCATATATTATGATTGTTATCCTGGTACAAACAGGTAATATCTGTTTTGTTGTTTAACTCCGCAAAGCGATAATCTTTTTTTGTATAGATGCTGTTGGCAAGTGTGTATTTTACCAGTTGGCCCGCAGCGGTTACCCAAAAATTATTCTGATAATCGCATAGCATAGCACGAATGGTTCCAAAAACAGTTTTATCGTAAAGTGGCAATAACTGCAATTGATTGCCACTTGTTTTAGTTAATGCTGTAGAAGTATTGGCCCATATATTGTTCTGGTCGTCCTGCAGCAAGCCGGTTACTTTACCTGCTAAATCAGATTTGCCGTTATAGGGTTGTACCGGTTGGCTGCTTGTGCCCTTCCATAACAATCCATTTTCCTCAGTGCCTATCCATAAAGTTTTCTGCGAAACAAGCAACGTATTTACCTGTCCGTATTTCCAGCCTGTATCAGCAGCCGGAACAGTGATTTTGCCGTTGTTGTGGTCGTACAGGCAAAATCCTTTTTCCTGTAAACCTATCCAAAAGGTATTTTTACCAGCCGGGGTTATTGCTGTTACATAATAATCTGGCAGGCCTTCGTTTGGGCCAAGTACTGTTACTTTTATCTTCCCGTTTACATTTTTACAAATATTAATTCCTGCATCTGTTGCCGCCAGCATATCGCCATTGGGTGCCTGCACCAGCGCATGTATGTGCAGGTCGCTCATGCCATTGGCAGCATCAATTAAATAAAGATGATCATTTTTAAAATGGTAGATGCCTTCACCGTTCGTGGCAATCCAGATATTATTTTCTTTATCCTGTAAAAATGAAGTGATAGCTACATCCGGGTTCCCTTCTTCGGGTTCAAAATATTCAAGCCTGGAATTTATTTTTTTAGCGATGCGGCCGCTTTTAAAACCAATCCAAAGCTGGCGGCTGTTATCCTGGAATATGGCTGTAACAGTATCTTTTATTCCGGGTTTAGAAAAATTTATTTTTTTGAAGTTAATGCCATCGAATGAGTAAAGACCATCGGTGGTTCCTGCAAAAATATAGCCCTGGTCTGTTTTGTATACGGTGTTTATTTTAACCGGGTGATTATTTTCTGTAAGGCTGAATGATTTAAATCCCAAATCCTGGGCATGAATGCCCTGTATCAGAACACATATAATTGATATGGTTAGTATGCTTCTCATCAGCGTAAGAACATGGTTGGTTATTTTTCGGTCAGGTCAGTTATGACTTCAACCTTAATATCTGAAGCCAGTTTTTGCTCCAGTATTTTTGGTATAGCTATATTATGATCTGCCAGTAAAACAATAAAATTTGATTTAACGCTTACCAATCCGTTTTTAATGGTAAGATTACATTTGATGATACGTTCCTGTATTACACCATGAATGAACAGGTTGCCTTTTGCCCTCACATTGTATAAGCCATCTCTGTGCAGATCGATATTTTCAATTATTTTTCCTTCAAAAGTAGCCAGGGGATATTTATCACTTTCGAGATAATTTTCGTTGAAGTGTTTCTTCTGTGTAGAAACTTTAAATCCTTTAAAGGTTTTGATATTGATAGCAAAAGAAAACTGCCTGGTTTCGGCGTTCAGCCATCCTTTTAACTGGTTGCTGTTTGCTTTTATCAGCTCCAGCGGCGCATCTGAAGTAAATGTGATGGTACCGGTTTTTGCAGCAAACAAGTTAGGGGCATTGGCATAAGATGAGGCTAAGATCAATATAAAAAAAAGTAAAAAATGCTTTTGCTTTATCAAGAGAATACTTTTTGACAACAGGGTTTCCTTAGCCTGTTTTAAGCGGGCATGAAATAGATTGGCAATAAGAGGGTTCTTTTGCATTTATACGCTGTATCCCCTGATTATACAAATTGATAAAAGGAAACTGTACTATATTTTTTGTTGGCTTTCAAATAGACATAAAGATAGAGTTGTTATTAATATTTATATGTATTGGAGAACCGAACGGGTAAAAACCGATACCGAACGGGCTTTTTTGAGAACTGAACCGGAGAGGAAAAATCTAATTTCCGCTGACAATAAAATTCTCAACAGGTATGCGGTTGCTGATGCTTTTGGCAAGGGTCATTTCATCGGCATATTCCAGCTCGCCGCCAAAGGCAATGCCACGGGCAATGCTGGTAATTTTAACGGGCTGGCCTTTCAGCTTTTTGCTGATATAATAGATGGTGGTATCGCCCTGTATGGTTGGGCTGAGTGCAAAAATAATTTCTTCTATGTCTTCTTTTTCAATGCGGTTAACCAATGCATCAATGGTTAACTGGCCGGGGCCAATGCCATCAAGCGGCGAAATGATACCACCCAAAACATGGTATATGCCGTTAAACTGCTGGGTGCTTTCAATGGCAATTACATCACGTATATTTTCAACCACACAAATCATTTCCTGTTTACGCATGGTATTGCTGCAGATATTGCAAAGCTCCTTGTCGGAAATATTGTAACAGCGGCTGCAGAATTTAATTTCGTTGCGCATTTTAGCAATGATATCGCTGAACTGGCTTACTTCTTCCGCATCCTGCTTAATAAGATGCAGTACCAGGCGCAGGGCCGTTTTTTTACCTATGCCCGGCAATTTGGCAAACTCATTTACAGCGTTTTCTAAAAGAGAAGAAGAAAAAATCATGCGGCAAAGTTAGTGGATAATGAAGTAATGGATAATTGATAATTTTTTAAATTCAATGCAGTTGACAGTATAGATTATTGCATGAAGCAGAGGCATTATCCATTATCAATTAAAAAATTATCCATTAAAGTTTTATATCCCGCTCATTATCCCAATTAGCTTTTATGGCTAACCTGTCTTTGAGGGTAATGGATTTTTCGGGTTGCAGTTTTTTAGAATAATTGCCGGGATCCCATTTGCCGTTGTTGTTGTTGTCAAAGAGGATACGTATTTCGTATTCGCCGGGGGTTACAAATTTATTACTCCATTCCAATGCAGTAAGCGAATAGCTTTTTTTAATTACTTCGTCCTGTACAAATTGAAGAACAGGATGTTTAGCCAGATCAAGATTGCTGAAACGCAAAACCACATTGCCATAATCTGATTGTTGTTTTGTTGTAAAGCGAATGGTATCAGTTTTGGTAAGATGATTGTTTGCGGAATCAATAATGGCGCTGGTATCCAAAATGATTCGGTAATCCGTGGCTTCCTGCCATTTAACAGCAATGGATATTTTAGTTCTGCTGCTGTCAATTGTCCAGGTGCCTGCAGGTACAGGTTTATAGTTGCTGTCTCTTAAAACTAATTTTTCCGGCTCAAATTTTTTCAGCGGGTTATTAAAACTTAATTCAAAGGGGGTAAGCAGATCCTGGCCCTGCAGGGCAGAAGCCGGTGTGTATATCAATCTTTTGGCAAATACCGGTTTAAGTGTTTTGGTATTGCTGCTTTCTTTTTCCAGTGCCGATGCATATAAAACAACCGGTTCGTTATTTGCAGAAATAATTACCGGCGCATCGGCAAATGCAAACATCTCTTTTTTTGAATTATAGGTTTTGCCGCCATCGCCATCTTTTAAAGCATACACATTAAAACTGCCTGCAGGTAAATTCACAAAAGTGAAACTGCCATCGCCACTCAGCCGGGCCACATAATCGGGCCTGTTTTTTTGCACCGCCGAGTCAACTGTTTTACGGTAAAGCATGGCCAGTAATGTACTGTCGTACTTTCCGGTTTCGGCAAGTATAACTTTACCCGAAAGCATAAAACTGTCTATTTGAGGGCCGGTTGAAAAAACGTAGGTAAAATCCTTGTAGGGATTACCTTCATTATTATCTACAATGGCACTGCCAAAATTGATGCTGTAGGTTGTGTTGGGTAAAAGTGTATCTTTTAGTTTTACAGTAACCGTCTTCAGTTTAAAATCAATGGAGGGTTGTTTTTTAGGCAACGGAGAGATCAATACATTGTTTTGCGCTTCTTTCAGATCAATGTATTCATTAAAGGTGAGCATGATCTTATTGTCTTTTA
>JAOAUI010000036.1 GCA_030157685.1 Ferruginibacter sp.
CAAACATTTACTGATGGTGTAAAAATCAACTTTGCTCCATCCTCATTTATTTTAAATGATAAGAAATGGAGCCTGGCTAAAGATGGCGAAATAACCCTGCGCAAATCTGTTATCAAAGCCAACGACGTTCGCTTTACACAGGGCAACCAGGAAATTGTCATTTCTACCGAAACAGATGAACAGAGCGGCAAAGCCAACCTGGTGGCCAAACTGAAAACAGTAAACATCAATGATTTTACATCGCTTATTTTAAAACAGCCAAGGCTTGAAGGTATTTTAACAGGCACGCTTAAATTAAAAGACCCGTTTGGCAAACAGATTATTGAATTTGATGCAGAAGCAGAAGATTTCAGGCTGGATAATAAAGAAATAGGCACGGTAAAAATAAAAGGCGATGTGAATACAACTACCGGTCTTATAACTGCAAAAGGAAAAGCCGATAATGATAAGAATAAGTTTGACATTGACGGCAGTTACAATTACAAAGATTCGGGAGTTAATAAAATGAATTTTGCTCTGCGTGCCGAAAAGTTCGACATCAGCCTTTTAAATAATTACCTGGGCGGTATTTTCAGTGATATAAAAGGAGATATCAACACCCGGGACCTGCGGGTTTACAGTGGTGCCGACCATAATTATGTTACAGGCACTGTTAACATTACCGAAGGCGAATTGAAAATTATTTATACACAGGTTAAATATAAATTCACCAACGAAACCATCATTTTTAATCCGGATGAAATTGATTTTGGCATGTTGCAGTTAAAGGATACATTGAATAATACCGGTACAGCCAGCGGTAAATTGCAGCATCATTTTTTTAATGATTTTGGGTTTGAAAACATCCGCTTTGAAACCGGTAAAATGCTTTTGTTAAATACGAACAGCAAAAACAACAGCCAGTTTTATGGAAACGTTATAGGCAGGGCTGTTATGACTTTGAACGGGCCAACTACCGACATGCGGATGAATATTACTGGCGAACCATCGGCGGTTGACAGCAGTCATATTTACATCCCCACAAGCAGCAGCAGCTCGGAGTATGGCAAGATTGATTATATTGATTTTATACAGTACGGTAGTAAAATGGATGATGAATATAAAGGAAGAAAAGAATCCAGTTTTCTGGTAAACATGAATTTAAAAGCAAACCCTGCCTGCAAGATTGATGTGATACTGGATGAAACAACCGGCGATATTATCAAAGGGCGTGGTAACGGTTTACTGAATATCACCGTTGGCAGTAAAGAGCCGTTGAGCATCAGGGGCCGTTATGATATTACCGATGGTGAATACAAATTTAATTTTCAGACTTTTCTGCAGAAATATTTCAACATCATGGATGGCTCTTCCATAACATGGAATGGAGATCCTTACCTGGCACAAATAAGTATTGATGCCGAATATCTTGCAAAAAGAGTTGACCTGAGTAATTTAAGTTCATCTACCAAACAAAAGGAAAATGTAACCATAATTGCCCACATGTCGGGCGTACTGAATAAGCCAATTATTAAATTCGAATTCAAATTGCCGCCAACCAGTGAAGTAAGTAAAGACTTTTTTGTGTTAAATAAATTAGAAGCACTTAAGAATGATGAAAATGAAATGAACAAGCAGGTAGCAAGCCTGTTAATTTTTAACAGCTTTATTTCTACCAACGAGAACCAGGGTTTTGTTACCGGAGGAAATACCATTGGAATTGCAACCAGTACAATTGGAGGCATCGTTTCAAACTGGTTAACCGGTCTTTTTAATAAAGAACTGGAGAAAGCCACCAATGGGGTTGTTTCCACTTATTT
>JAOAUI010000037.1 GCA_030157685.1 Ferruginibacter sp.
CAGTAAAAGCCATCAGGTCAATACCATCTTTATTAACATCAACCGGTATTTTACCAACAGCCTGTGTACCATCTGTAAATAACAAAACACCATGTTTACGGGCAATGGCACTAATCTCTTTTATCGGCATCACCACACCAATTTCGTTATTGGCATACATGATGGCAATTAAAATAGTAGTTGGTTTTATCGCTGCTTCCAGTTCTTTTAAATCAATCAAACCATCAGGCTGTACCTGCAGGTAAGTCACTTCTCCGCCCGATTTTTCAATATGCTTACAGGTATCTAAAACAGCTTTATGCTCTGTAGTTGCTGTGATTATATGATTGCCCTTGCTGGCGTACATTTCATAAATCCCCTTAATACCCAGGTTATCGCCTTCAGTAGCGCCGCTGGTAAAAATAATTTCTTTAGGATCGGCACCAATCAGTTTTGCCACCTGTTCACGTGCATAATCAACAGCCTCTTCCGCTTCCCAGCCAAAAGGGTGGTTACGGCTGGCAGCATTTCCGTAATGCTCTAAAAAATATGGGGTCATGGCTTCCAAAACCCTGGGATCCATGGGAGTGGTAGCATTATTGTCTAAATAAATGGGCAATTTCAACATAAAATCAACTTGTTTAGTTTCTGTTCTTATAACGCAAATTTACTGCAAAAGGTTCTATTTTAGCAGTTCGTACATTTGTTTAACAGTCATTTTACCGAATTCGTAAACCGGGTAATAATAAATAATAAAATCATGCAAAAAGTAGAGCATATCGGTATTGCTGTAAAGAATCTTGCAATATCTGTTCCCTTATTTGAAAAACTGCTGAACAGCCCCTGCTACAAAACAGAAATGGTTGAAACCGAAAAAGTAAACACAGCCTTTTTTCAGCAGGGCGAAACCAAGATTGAACTGCTTGAAAGCACCGACCCAAACGGCGTTATTGCCAAATTTATTGAACGCAAGGGCGAGGGGCTGCATCATATTGCTTTTGATGTAACCGATATTAAGGCCGAAATGAAACGCCTGCAGGACGAAGGCTTTGTTTTACTGAATGAAGAACCAAAGCCAGGGGCTGATAAGAAACTGGTTTGCTTTCTTCACCCCAAAGGAACAAATGGGGTGTTGATAGAGCTATGCCAATCCATTTAAAAACGGGTTATATTTTTTCTCTTCCCCAATCGTAGTTTCCGGTCCATGCCCGCTGTACACAACCGTTTCATCGGGCAACACAAACAGTTTTTCCCGTATGTTTTTTAATAAGGTTTCGTGATTACCTCCCGGCAGATCGGTTCGGCCAATGCTTCGGTTAAACAAAACATCGCCACTGATGATGAAATTTTGTTTGGCACAGTAAAAGCAAATATGGCCGGGTGAGTGGCCCGGAGCCTCAATTACAGCCAGTTCATCTTCACCAATTTTAATAATATCGCCTTCTTTTAAAAAAATATAATCTCCGGCATAGTTGTCAAAAGGCATATTATACATCAGGCCCGATGTGGGCGCATAATCCAGCAGCATTTTCTCTTTTTGGTGTAGTTGAAGCGTAAGTGCCCAGGTTTCGGCCACAAATTTATTCCCAAAAACATGATCCAGATGGCAATGGGTATTAAGCAGCATCCGGGGCATTAAATTGCTCTGTGTAATAAAGCCCTTCAGCTCATCCTTTTCTTCAGAAAAGTAGCAACCCGGGTCTATAATTAAACAATCTTTAAACTCATTATACAGCAAATACGTATTTTCCTGTATGGCGCTGAAAACAAAGGATTTAAGTTTTAACATTATGGCTTTTAAATTGTTTTTTAATG
>JAOAUI010000038.1 GCA_030157685.1 Ferruginibacter sp.
TTGATTGGGTGTACGAAGAAGAATTTAACTGCAGGGATGGATTCAGGTGGAGCCCCGATGGAACTATGATCGCTTTCTGGCAGGTTGATGCAACCAAAATAAAGGACTATTACATGTTGAATACAACTGACACCAATTATTCGCAGGTTATACCGGTTGAATATCCAAAAGTTGGCGAAGCGCCATCTGCTGTAAAAATTGGGGTTGTCAATGTAAGTAACAAACGTATAAAATGGATGAACATTGAAGGCGATCCGCAGCAACACTATTTAACAAGAATGGAATGGGCGGGTAAAAGCGAGTTGGTGGTACAACAACTTGACCGCAAGCAACAGGAAAGTAAATTGTTGTATTGCAATGTTACCGACGGAAGTTCGGAAACCTTTTGGGCAGAGAACAGCTCTGCCTGGGTTGATTTGAATGCAGATGATCCAAGAGGGTGGAACTGGATAAATAACGGAAAAGAATTTATTTGGGTTAGCGAAAAAGACGGCTGGAGGCATATTTATAAAATAAGCCGCGATGGGCAAACAGAGGTTGCATTAACAACAGGGCCTTATGATATTGAAGAAATAAAATGTATTGATGAAGCCAATAACCTGATCTATTTTACAGCATCGCCATACAACTCCACACAACTTTACCTGTACAAGTTAAATATTGAAAAGCCAACACTTCTAAACAAGATCTTTAATAGTAAGAACATTACAAAAGAAGAGTTTGACCCGGTGTATGCCAATGGCAGAGATGGCATACACGGTTACCAGATCTCACCAAACGGAAAATTTGCTTTTCATACCTACTCAAGTCATAATACCCCCAGAGTGCAGGAATGGCTGAAACTGCCGGCCAATACACCGCTTAACGAAGCAAAAAGTATTGAAGCCACAGCTAAGATTGACAGTACCGTTGATGTAGAGTTTGTAAAAATTCAAACCGACGATCAGATAACGTTGAATGCATGGATAAACAAACCGAAAAATTTCGACTCAACAAAAAAATACCCGGTTGTATTTTATGTGTATGGCGAACCGGCCGCATCAACTGTTAAAGACAGTTATGGTGCACAGAATAATTTTTTATACAAAGGCGATATACGTGCCGATGGTTACATACAGGTAACCATTGATAACCGTGGTTCGCCGGTGTTAAAGAGTGCTGCCTGGAGAAAATCTATTTACCGCAAAATTGGCGATGTAAACATTGTTGATATGGCCAAGGGTTTTGAAAAACTGCTGGGCATGAAACCTTATATGGATAAGGAACGTACGGCTGTATGGGGGTGGAGTGGTGGCGGTGCATCAACGCTGCACCTGCTGTTCAGGTATCCAAATTTGTTTCAAACAGGCATAGCCATTTCTGCAGTAACCAACCAGTTATTTTACGATAATATTTACCAGGAGCGCTACATGGGCCTGCCACAGGAAAACCGGGAAGATTTTATTAACGGTTCACCGGTTACCTATGCAAAAAATTTACAGGGAAATTTACTGTACATACATGGTACCGGCGATGATAATGTTCATTTCAGCAATGCCGAGTTATTGGTGAATGAACTGATAAAATACAACAAACAGTTTCAGTATATGCCTTATCCCAACAGGTCGCATAGTATATCGGAGGGGGCCGGTACATTTCAACATCTTAGTACTTTATACACCAATTATTTAAAGCAACATTGCCCGCCGGGGGCAAAGTAAAAAATGGGCTGAAGATTTGCCTGCCTTAAAAAGTTGACAAGTCTTTATAATTTTTCACCATGCTGGCTTAAATCAAGTCCAATGCTTTCTTCATCTTCACTAACCCTTAATGGTGTGATGAGGTCGGTTATTTTCAATAATAAAAATGTTCCCGCAAAAACTAAAACAGATACTGTTATCATAGTAATTAAGTGTACAAAAAATAAATGTGTATCTCCAAATAATAAACCGTTGCCTGTTGTATTGGCAGTGTTTAAAGCCTGGTTTGCAAATACTGCCGTTAATAGAAAACCAACCATACCCCCAACACCATGACAGGGAAAAACATCCAGTGTATCATCAATGGAAGTGCGGCTTCTCCATTCAACCATCAGATTGCTTACAATACTGCTTACAATACCTACTGTTAATGAATGGGCTACACTAATGAACCCGGCAGCCGGTGTAATGGCAACAAGCCCAACTACGGCACCAATACAGGTTCCCATGGCCGATGGTTTACGGCCACGGAAAACATCAAAAACTATCCAGGTAAACGCAGCAGCGGCTGAAGCTGTTGTTGTGGTGGCCAGTGCATTAACCGCCAACGTATTTGCGCCAAAAGCAGAGCCCGCATTGAAGCCAAACCAGCCAAACCATAAAAGGCCGGTGCCCAGCAGCACATAGGTTATCCTGGCAGGGGTATGTTCTTTTTCATTTCTTCTTTTCAGATAAATGGCACTGGCCAAAGCAGCCCAGCCGGCGCTCATATGTACTACGGTACCGCCTGCAAAATCCAGCACGCCGTATTTAAACAAGAGGCCGCTTGGATGCCAGGTTGCATGTGCCAAAGGGCAATAAATAAAAATACAGAACAGGCAAATGAATAAAAGATAAGAAGTGAATTTTATACGCTCGGCAAATGCACCTGTTATTAAAGCAGGAGTAATGATAGCAAATTTTAACTGGTATAAGGCAAACAGCATTAAAGGGATGGTTGGAGCCAATGGCCAGGGTTTTCCGTGTACCATATCCTTCATCATAAAAAAAGTAAAAGGATTGCCGATAATGCCATGCCAGGAATCACCAAACGCAAGGCTGAAGCCGATAATAACCCATAGTACAGTTATTACAGCCATACAGATAAAACTTTGCAACATGGTGCTGATCACATTTTTTTTACTTACCATCCCTCCATAAAAAAAAGCAAGGCCGGGCGTCATCAGCAAAACCAAAGCTGTGGCTGTAAGCATCCATGCAGTATCTGCCTTGTCTATACTTTGGGCCATATTACCGGCAACAGCATTAAGTTGCCCAGATGGAAAGAGAATAGATACCAGTATGAGTGCTACCAGCAACAGCAATGAAACGGCTGCATTTTTTTTCGTCATGATTATACAAATATGTGTTATCAATTACTTGTCTAGCAGGCAATAGTATCGGTAAAAATAACCAACAAATATTAAAATATAATTTTGTAGCCTCCTGTGATTTATATATTTATCAACACTGATTAATAACTAAATTTTCTGATTTTACATTTTTATTGGCAACTTTACAGCACAAAACTATAATATGAGAAAACTAACGCTATTGCTCAGCTTAGTGCTGAGTGGCCTGCTTTTACAGGCACAAAAAAACTATGCTGTTAAGGTTACAGATTCAAAAACCGGAAATCCCATTGCCGATGCGTCAGTAAAAATCAAGTCAACCAATAAAGGTGCTGCAACCAATGCCGTTGGTACCATTGTTGTTAAGGCCTCACCTGGCGATGTGCTGGAAGTAAGCAGTATTGGTTATACCAGTCAGGATGTTACTTTATCTGAACAAACTTCAGTTTCTGTTGTGCTTGAATCTACATCAATAGAATATACTGATGTAGTGGTAGTGGGTAGCCGCGGCGCCCCACGTGCAAAAACCGAAACTGCTGTGCCGGTTGATGTGATTCGCATTAACCAGGTAGGTTTGCCAACTGCAAGAATGGATCTTACTTCAGCCTTAAATATGGCAGCACCTTCTTTTAATTACAATAAACAAAGTGGTGCCGATGGTGCTGATCACGTAGACCTTGGAACTTTACGTGGCCTTGGCCCGGATCAAACCCTGGTTTTAATAAATGGCAAACGCCGCCACCAGACAGCTTTTGTGGCTTTGTTTGGTTCAAGGGGGCGGGGTAATTCCGGTGCCGATCTGAATGCATTTCCGCAATCGGCTGTTGACCGCATTGAAATCTTACGTGATGGTGCATCTGCACAATATGGATCGGATGCCATGGCAGGTGTAATGAATGTGGTTTTAAAAAGAAATGTAAATCAATGGTCAATCAATACCGGCTGGGCGGGTTACTACGATACCAAATACAATGCATATAAAACAAGAAATACCAACCAGTATTATTATGGCCGGCCCATAGATGGCGGAACGGTAACTTTTTCTGCAAACAATGGAGTTGCATTGGGTAAACATGGTGGTTTCATCAATGTTTCTTTCGATTTTTTAACACAGGGTAAAACGTTCAGGCAGGTTGCCGATACCAATGTCTGGACAAACAAAGATGCACTACCGCTTAACACTGGCCGCCGTGCATTTGGCGATGGCTCCGTTACAACCGGCGGGGTAATGTACAATATGGAAATTCCCTGTAAAACAGGTAAAACAACTTTTTATTCTTTTGGAGGATTTAATTCCAAAGCATCAGATGCTTATGCCTACACCCGTAATTACAGTGCAAGGCCCGATCGTTTTCCCATTGATGCCAGTGGTAATTTAAGGTTTGATGGTAATATTATGCGTGTGGCCAATGATGGTGAAATTTATTACAATCCGCATATTCAAACTAAAATAAAAGATATCTCTTTTGCAGCCGGTGTAAAAGGCACATTGGGTAAAGACTGGAACTGGGATATAAGCAATACATTTGGCAGAAATGATTTTCATTATTACGGCGATAAAACATTTAATGCTTCGCAGATAATGGTTGCCAATGCAGCACAGCCAATCCATTTTGACGATGGCGGATTTAATTTTTTACAGAACACTTTCAATATTGATGTAAGCAAATCTTTTAAAACAGTTGCATCGGGCCTTAACCTTGGTTTTGGCGGAGAGTTCAGGTACGAACGCTATTCTATTTATGAAGGCGAAAGAGCATCATGGGATACTTTCCCCAATCCTTACCAGCAGGCTCCGGGTTCACAGGGCTTTCCTGGCTTTAGCCCAAAAGATGTAGTGGCAGAAAACCGTAATAACATCAGTTTATATGCAGATGTGGAATTAAATGCAACAAAAGCCTGGTTGCTTGATGCAGCCATCCGTTTTGAAAACTATTCGGATTTTGGTTCGATAGCCACATTCAAATTTGCAACCCGTTATAAAATAGGAAGCAATCTTAACCTGCGTGGATCGGTAAGTACGGGTTTCCGTGCGCCTTCTCTGCAACAGATAAATTTCAGCAACACACTTACTTCATTCAGTGGTGGAGCATTGGTACAATCACGTATTGCACGCAATGGCGATGCAGTAACCAAAGCTGCCGGTATTCCTGATCTGAGGGAAGAAAAATCGGTAAACGCAAGTCTTGGCTTTGCCTGGAAACCAATACCGGGCTTAACTTTTACCATGGATGGTTATATGGTTAAAGTAAAAGACCGCATTGTATTGTCTGGCTTGTTTGATAAAGACGACGCTACACTGCCAACTGCATTTACATCACAACTAGCTGCCATTGGTGTACAAACTGCACAGTTTTTCAGCAATTCGGTTAATACCACCAACTATGGTTTAGACATTGTGATAGATTACACCAAAAAGATAGGCAGGAATAATTTTAAGGCCTTATTGGCTGGAAATTTTCAAAATATGAAAGTGGATAAAGTAAATATACCTGCTGCCCTGAATGATAGTTACAGGCACCGTAAAACTTTTTTCAGCGACAGGGAAGAAGCATTTTTGCTGGCATCTGCACCAAAAGCTAAATTCAATTTAAGCCTGGAGTATGCTGTTGGTAAAATCGGTTTTGGTACACATGTGAATTACTTCGGTAACATGAAATCGCTTGGCTTTGGCTGGACAGGCCTGGCCAGTGCCGCTGGTACAGAAGGCCCCGGTGATCCGGCTATTTCGGGAAGTTTTACCGGTATAGATCCTTATGTTGATATTGATGGCTATAATGATCAGATAAATGTGGTGAAGGAAATCTTTAACTACAAAGCAAAAGTTACTGTTGACCTTTTTGCATCTTACAGATTTTCAAAAAGGATAAGCCTGTTTATAGGTGCTGATAATATTTTTAATGTGCATCCGAATTTTGCGGCAGTGCAAAATGCCCGTTACGAATCGTTTGATAATGAAGCAGGCGGCCCGTGGGAATCTGTGCAAATGGGTTTTAACGGAAGGAAATTATTTACCAAGCTTTCTTTTAATTTTTAAAATCTAATCCGATTAAGTATTTGTCCCACAAAGGCACAAAGGTCACAAAGCTGGAATAATAAAAAATTTCTTTGTGTACTTTGTGTCTTTGTGGGATTTTTAATTTTTAAAAAGGGATCATGAATAACAATATGAAATATTTTCTTTGCTGTATTTTATTTTCTGCATTGCTGCAAATTGCTTCTGCTCAAAACAAAACGGTTGTTTTTCAATCTGATTTTGGTTTGAAGGATGGTGCAGTATCTGCTATGAAAGGTGTTGCAATGGGTGTTTCGCCCGATCTGAAATTATTTGATCTTACACATGAGATTCCGGCCTACAATATCTGGGAAGCCGCCTACCGGCTGGAGCAAACCGTAATGTACTGGCCTGCAGGTACCGTGTTTGTTTCGGTTGTTGATCCCGGCGTGGGCACCAACAGAAAATCGGTTGTGTTAAAAACAAAGAGTGGCCATTTTATTGTAACACCCGATAATGGAACGCTTACTTTGATCGCAGAGTCGTTAGGCATTGAAGCTATCAGGGAAATTGATGAAGCGGTAAACCGGAGAAAGGGCTCCGAAAAATCATATACTTTTCATGGGCGTGATGTGTATGCTTACACAGCTGCAAGACTGGCAGCCGGAGCTATTTCTTTTGAGCAGATTGGCGCAGCATTGCCCAATGAGGTTGTAAAAATTCCTTATCAAAAGGCAGTACTGGAAAACAAAAAAATAAAAGGCACCATTGCTATACTTGATGTGCAATATGGAAATATATGGACAAATATTCCTGCAGCGCTTTTTAATCAATTGCAGGTGAAAATTGGCGACAAGCTGCATGTAGTGATTTATCAAAACAATCCCGATGGCTATCGTGGAAAAAAATACGAAGGTGAAATGCCTTACAGCGAAACTTTTGGTGCAGTTGCAAACGGTAAGCCGCTGAGCTATCTGAATAGTTTATTGCAACTTTCATTTGCATTGAATATGGGTAATTTTTCAACAGTGCATAAAGTATACAGTGGCAGCGACTGGACGGTAGAAATTACAAAAGCAGGTAAGTGAAAATAAAAAGTGATGTTAAAATATTGGCATGGTTATAGTTGCAGAACAGTTTCTTGAACAATAAATAATTTTAATTTTAGTTTAAACCTATATCTTGATGAAAGGTTTACAAAATCAAAAACTATTTGTCACCAAAAAAATAATATGAAGACTAATACAAGCTTACAAACAGCATCTGCATTTTCTTTTTTCAACAATCTTGCCCGTTCACTTAGTTTAGTTTTAATTTTTATAGCTGCATTCAGTTCCTGTATTAAAGAAACGGCTGGTGGTGGCGGCACCGGCGGTGGCGGAGGAACAAGCCCGCTAGCCGAAAGAATAATTCTGGACACAGCATACGGATCTGCCCCACAACAAAAAATGGATATTTATTTACCGGCCGGCCGTACAACTGGCACCAAGGTAATTGTACTTATACATGGCGGCGGATGGGAAGCCGGCGATAAATCTGAAATGAACTATTATAAAAATCTGCTCAGGTCAAAATGGCCCGAAGCTGCCATTGCCAATATCAATTACCGGCTGGCCAGCAATCC
>JAOAUI010000039.1 GCA_030157685.1 Ferruginibacter sp.
CCATGCAGCATGCATTTAATGAAATGCTTGACTCGGTGCGTAGTAAAGAAAATGAGAAAAACCTGAGTGGCCAGCGTTTGCAATATTTAAAAGAAAGAGAAAGCGGTTTAAACGAATTTTTACAAAAAGCAGGCGGACAATTAAAAGGCCTGGATGAAAGTATACAGTTTACCGGTAACCAGATAAGTGAAGATGAAACGCAGTTAACGCAGTTTGAAGGCAAACTGGTTGACCTTAAAAATGCAGTAGAAGAAAAACGCAAAGTTTTTGACGACAAGCGCAGCCATATAGATGAATTGCGCAAACAAAGCCAGGCTTTACAGCGGGAGCAGTTTGATGCAGAGAAAAAAGTGGCGGTTGCAGATACTTCTATACAAAATTTACAAAGAACTGTAAACCAGATACAGGAAGAGAAAACACAGCGCCAGGGCCAGTTACAGCAACTGGAGCCTGAGAAGAAACAAAAAGAGGCAGAGCTGGAGCAAAAGAAAACCGATCTGCAGCAATTGCAGGATCACCACGAGTTTACCAAAGAACAGATTTTGCAAACGCAGAATAAAATGGAAGGCCTGCGTAACGAACTGGCAACTGAAAGCCGCACGTTAGACAGCAAGAAAAACGAACACGATTTGTTAAAGAGTTTGATAGACTCGATGGAAGGTTACCCCGAGAGTGTAAAATTTTTACACAACAATCCAAACTGGAACCATACAGCACCTTTACTGAGCGATATTATTTATGTAAAAGAAGAATATCGTGCGGCGGTAGAAAATGTTTTAGAGCCTTACCTGAATTATTATGTAGTTAATAATCTGGAAGAAGGGCTACAGGCCATTCATTTACTCGATGACAATAAAAAAGGGAAGGCTAATTTCTTTTTGCAGGATAAGTTTACCGATTTTGAAAGCCATCATCAGCCGGAAGGAACCATTGCTGCATTAAGTGTGGTAGAGATTGACGGCAAATACACCAATCTTGCCAAACACTTACTGGGCAATGTTTTTATTGCAGAAAATGAAGATGCTTTACGCAACAGCAATGGGGCAGTGGTACTTGAAAAAACCGGTAAGTATGTAAAAGGAAAATACTCACTAACCGGCGGCAGCGTTGGTTTGTTTGAAGGAAAGAAAATTGGCCGTGCAAAAAATTTAGAGAAATTAATTGAAGAGATTGTTGCACAGGAAGCCATAGTTATTGCTTTGAAGGCAACTATCCAGGAGCATCATAATGAAGTGATTGCTTTTAATGAGCAGCTGAAAGAAAATGCCATCAAGCAAACACAGCACGACATTAATAATTTAACCAATCACGTTTTTTCTTTACAAAACAGGATTGAAAATCTTACTCACCTGGAAGAAACCAGTTCTGCAAGAATTGCAGAGTTGGAAAAGCAACTGGAAACCAATCATGCAGATATTGCAAGCACCAGGGAAATGCTGAACAGCTTTAATGCACAAATTAAAGAGCTTACAGAAAAGATGCAGTTGATAGAGCAGGATTATGCAACTGCGGAAGAAGATTATAACAACGCAACCAATACTTTCAACGATAGCAACCTGCAGTTTACCAAACAGCAAAGCAAGGTTGTTTCGCTTAAGCAGGAATTTGAATTTAAAACCAACCAGCTTAATGATCTTACGCTGCAGATTGAAAACAGTACAGCCCAACTCACCGAAGCATCTGCAAGCATTACCGAAACTGCTGCGCAGTTAAAGGAACTGGAAGCCATGGTGATTACCATGTTGCATAATAAAGAAACTGAAGAAAAGGCATTGAACGAAGCCGATCAGTTGTATTATAACCTCCGCAATGCACTCACCGAAAAAGAAAATGAAATAAAGAGTAAGCTCAAATCAAAAGAAGGCATTGATACTCTTCTTAATGAAATAAAAGACAGGCTGAGCGATCTTAAACTGCAACTGGCAGGTATGAAAGAGCGCCTGAATGTGGAGTTTAAAGTAGACCTGGATGTTATTATTGACGAGCCCCGTACAACAGATACACCACTGGAGGAATTAAGAGAGAAGAACGAAAGGCAGCGCAAGCGTCTGGAAAATATTGGCGAAATAAATCCCACTGCTATTGAGGCTTATACCGAGATGAAAAAGCGGTACGACTTTATACTGGAACAAAAAAACGACCTGGTAACAGCAAGGGAAAGCCTGATGCTTACCATACAGGAAGTGGAAGCAACTGCCAACCAGCAGTTTCTGGATACATTCAATAAAGTAAGGGAGAATTTCCAGAAGGTTTTTCAGGCATTGTTTACCGAAGATGATACGGCTGATATGATCATGGTTGACCCGGAGAATTTAGCTGAGACCAATATTGATATCATTGCCAAACCAAAAGGCAAGCGCCCTTCATCAATCGGCCAGTTAAGTGGTGGAGAAAAAACATTAACTGCAACTGCATTACTGTTTGCCATCTACTTAATTAAACCGGCACCATTCTGTATTCTGGATGAGGTGGATGCTCCGCTGGATGATGCCAACGTAGGCAAGTTTACGCAGATGATCAAAAAATTCAGTGAAAACAGCCAGTTCATCATTGTTACCCATAATAAAATGACCATGAGCGCTGTGGATGTGATTTACGGCGTAACCATGCAGGAGCCGGGTGTAAGTAAACTGGTTCCGGTTGACTTCAGAAGTTTAAATTAAAATTTAGTTGGCTTGATATTTGAAATGTAGTGTTATCTTAACACTACATTTTTCATTTAAAAACTAACTATCATGGACGGACAATCACTCATCATCATTCTTGTTCTTGGTGCTGTAGCCGGCTGGCTAGGCGGTATGGTATTCAAAGGCGGCGGCCTGGGGTTAATCGGTAATATCGTTGTTGGAATTGTTGGCGGTTTTATCGGTTATTGGTTGTTACCTAAATTGGGCGTACACATCAATACCGGTACAGGCTGGCTTAATTATGTTTTAACGGCCGCCATTGGTGCAGTTGTTTTGCTTGCTGTAGTCAATATTATTTTTGGGCGAAACCGGTCTTAAGGTTTCATAAATTGATCAAACCTGCCCGCAGTAAACTTACCAGGCTTGCATGAATAGTCAAAAAATTCGTGTAAGTCTTTTTTATTGGCTACTAAAGATTAACCGTCATTCTGTTCAGTTGCATTTTTTCCCTGTTCAGGGGTGCATTTTTACTTATCAGCCGCTTTCAGGTTTTTATTGTTTTTGGTACTGTTACATTTGATGTACCAAACTCCATTTAAACCCCTAATACTTATGAAAAATTATGAACTACTAAGCGAAAACCTGCTGATTCAACGCTATCTGAATGGCGATTCACGAGCTTTTTCAATTCTGATAGACCGTAATAAAAGCAAAATATTTACGTCTATTTATATCCTGGTTAAAGATCATTTCTTAGCCGAAGATATTTTCCAGGATGTATTCATCCGTATAATAGAAAGTTTAAAAAGAGGTGCATACGTTGAAAATGGTAAATTTTCACAATGGGCTGTACGTATTGCACATAATATGTGTATGGATCATTTCAGAAAAGTAAAACGCACACCAACTATTACAACCAGCGATAACAGTAATATTTTTGATCTGTATAATTTTTCAGAAACGGCTGCTGATGTTAAGATAATGCAGGTTGAAAAATATGACAGCGTTAAAAAAGCAATTGATAAATTACCGCAGGATCAAAGGGAGGTAATTATATTAAGACATTATGCCGACTTAAGTTTCAGGGAGATTGCAGCTTTGTCTGATATCAGTATCAATACCGCTTTGGGGCGCATGCGTTATGCTTTGATAAATATCCGTAAAATGTTACCTGAAGCACGACTGGCATCTTGAAAATCTGTAAATAATATTTCTGCATAAAATTGCCACAGATTTATCTGTGGCAATTTTTATTAAACTGAACAGCTTATTGAATTTTATTCCCAAACCATTTTCCCAATCCTTCCGCCACCGCCCGAAAAATAAACGGCTTTTCCTTTCTTTGCCTTACGCACAGCATGAAAACTGTCTTTGCTTATCCATGCCCAATGCCGGCCTTCATCGCTGCTGTAATCAACACCGTTCAGTCCGCAGCTTATCCAGTTTGTTTTGCCCAGGTACTCCACACAACTGCGGTAACCATGTGGCCCAACAACAGGAGCAGTAAAGGTTTTGCCGCCGTCTTTTGTAATTACACAATTTTTAGTGGTATCATCTTTAGCATTAAAATCGCCACCAACCACAACCAGGCAATTTTTACTTTTTACCGCCATGGAATTGGCCCCGGTACTTTCTTTACCCTGTATAATGGGCAGATCAATTTTTTTATCCCTGATAAATAAACGGGCACGCAAACCTCCGCTCACAAAAACAGCTTCCTGCATACTTAACTTACGCACATTGGTGCCGCTGCTGGCAAAAAATGCTTCGCCCTTATCGGCCGTAGGGATATTTGCAGCAGGAAGGCCCTGCCAGTTTTCGCCGCCATCAAAAGTTCTGGCAATAAAAATTGTATCGCCCAACGGATCGCCAATTACAATGCCGCTTTGTTCGTTCCAGAATTCCATGGCATCTAAAAACATACCTTTTGTGGTATCGGTAAAAACAACTTTCCAGTTTTGCCCTCCATCGGTTGTTTTTAAAATATAGGCCGGGTCGGCAATACCCATAATGACAGCTGTATTTTTATCAAATGCTTCTATATCCCTGAAATCGGTCTTCTCAAAACCCTTCACAGTTGTCCATACCCAGGTTTCACCGCCATCAATACTGCGGCCAACAGAACCTGCACTGCCACTTACCCAAACCACATCATCACTTACTACACTAAGTCCACGCAAAGATGCTTTACTGCCGGAATTAAGCAGTTTTACTGTTTGTGCCGAAGTTGCAAATGAAAAAAGGCAAAAGATAATTGCTGAAATAAGTTTATTCATTACTCTAAATTTTTAAATAACATCGTGGCCTTCTTTATTCATGGTATTTAGGTTTATAAAATGCTTTTTCGAAATTTCCTGTTTCCTGCGTATCAGTTTTAAAGAAAGTCTTACGGCCACAATAAATGAAACCACAGCTCCTCCAAATAATAGCCAGCCATTCCAATTATTTCTGGGTAGAAATAAAAAGAAATCGAATGTGCCATGAAAAAGTACCGGCCAGAAAATAGCCAGCCACATATGTCTCCGTTTGTTTGCAGGATCAAATTTTGCAAGCCCCAGGTGATACCCCATCAGCACCGCAAAGGTAGCATGTGCCGGTACCGATAAAAACATCCGTAAGATTCCTGTACCCAATCCATGTTCCATTACATAACCAATATTTTCAATAGTTGCAAAGCCCATACCCACCATTACAGCGTATACAATACCGTCAAAAGGGTCATCAAAAGCCTTTCGACGGTAAGGTATAAAACGCAGTGCCAAAAACTTGCTGGCTTCTTCACTAAGTGCAACAATGAAGTAAGAAAATACGGCAGTGTACAAAATACCTTCGCCCATTAACTGGTTAACCGGTTTGGTTAATGCCACCTGAAAAATAAATGGAGGAACAATACTGAGTACCCCCATAATAAAACTCAACAGCATTAATCCCAGCGGCTCCCTGTTGTATTTATCTTTAAAATAAATGAACAGGCAGATAACAACACCGGGGGCAATGGCAAGCGCTAATAATCCCATACTTAAAAGCGGTTTTTGTGTTACTTTTGACCAAGTTATATGTTTTTAACGATTGCCCAAACTAACAGCACATTTTAAATGAGTTATAATTATTTACCGTTAGATAAAAATCCAACCAATTTTCAACAGATAAAGAACCTGCTGGCACATGAGCAAATGGTTTCCATCACTTTTGATGCACACGACCGCATAACAAAATGCCGCCAGTACCTGGATGAAAAAATGAAAAATTCTGATGCTTTGTTTTATGGCATCAACACCGGTTTTGGTTATTTACAAAATGTACAGATAGATAAAGCACAGTTGCAACAATTGCAGCGCAATCTGATACAATCTCATGCCTGCGGAATGGGAGAAGAAGTACCAAAGGATATAGTAAAGCTGATGATTGCCTTTAAAATAAAATCGCTCAGCTATGGCCATTCGGGTGTGCAAACTGATACGGTTGAAAGGCTGATGGATATGTACAACAACGATGTACTACCGGTAATATACACACAAGGTTCATTGGGCGCTTCCGGCGACCTGGCACCACTCAGTCATTTAAGTTTGCCCTTAATTGGTTTGGGCGAAGTATATCACGGCGGTGTAAAAATGCCCGCTGCAGATGCGCTGAAAATTTTTGGATGGCAACCTATTGAACTGAAAAGCAAAGAAGGACTTGCTTTAATCAATGGCACCCAATTCATGACAGCTTATGGTTTACACAACCTTATACAATGTGACCGCCTTATAAAATGGGCCAATATCATTGCTGCCATTAGTTACGATGCATTTGATTGCACTACCGAACCACTTCACGAAAATATTCATGCCATACGCTCTCATATCGGGCAGGTAGAAACCGCTGCTACCATGCGCCGGTTATTAAGCGGAAGTGAAATTGCTGCACAAAAAAAATCACAGGTACAGGATCCGTATTCTTTCCGGTGTATACCGCAGGTGCATGGCGCCAGCAAAGACAGTTTCGATTATATCCTCAGTGTTTTCATCAAAGAAATAAATTCAGTAACCGATAATCCCAATATCTTTCCGGATGAAGACATGATCGTTAGCGGAGGAAATTTTCATGGGCAACCTTTAGCAATAACGTTAGATTTTTTAGCCATTGCTATGGCAGAATTGGGCAGCATTTCAGAAAGAAGAACCTATCAGCTTATCAGCGGACAAAGAGGTTTACCGGCTTTCCTGGTAAAAAATCCAGGGCTTAATTCGGGTCTGATGATAACGCAATACACGGCGGCAGGCATTGTAAGTGAAAACAAACAGCTTTGTACACCATCATCTGTAGATAGTATACCCAGTAGCAATAACCAGGAAGATCATGTAAGTATGGGGGCCAATGCAGCAACCAAATGTAAAAGGGTAGTGGATAACCTGGAAAAGGTTTTGGCTATTGAATTATTAACTGCAGTGCAGGCATTGGAATTCAGAAGGCCGTTTAAAACATCAGCAGTGTTGGAAGAAATTATAACTGCTTTCAGAAAAGAAGTAAGCTTTAACGGAGCAGATAGAATTTTACATGAGGATATGATAAAAGCAGTAAAATTTATTAAGAACGATTATTAAACCACTAAGACACAAAGGCACTAAGGGGCACTAAGAATTTAAACTTCGTGTCTTAGTGTCTTTGTGGTTCAAAAAATATAATATGAACTACGACCCAAATAAATACAAAACTCCAACAGGTAACCAAATCAGTTGCAAAGGATGGATACAAGAAGCGGCACTTCGCATGCTATTAAACAATCTTGATCCTGAAGTGGCCGAACGCCCCGAAGATTTAATCGTTTATGGCGGCAGAGGTAAAGCAGCCCGCAATTTTGAAGCACTGGATAATATCATCAAAGCATTAAAGGTTTTAGAGAACGATGAATCTTTATTGATACAGAGTGGTAAACCGGTTGGTATTTTGCAAACACATAAAGACGCTCCACGTGTTTTAATCAGTAATTCGCAACTGGTACCCAACTGGGCCAACTGGAAACATTTTGATGAACTGGAAAAAAAAGGCCTGATGATGTACG
>JAOAUI010000040.1 GCA_030157685.1 Ferruginibacter sp.
TCTTTAAATCTTTTCAAACTTCCCAGCTCGCCGGTAAATATTACAATACCATCCCTGATGAGCCTGATGCGGTTGTTCCTGGCCATTTTACCGTCCAGTACAAAACAACCTGCCACGCTGGCTTTATCAAATTTATATACTTCACGTATCTCCACATTGGCCAGTATTTTTTCTTCAACACTTGGCTCCAGCATACCTTCCATCGCACTCCTTATCTCTTCAATGGCGTTGTAAATGATAGAGTATAATTTGATCTGTATGGCTTCCTGCTCGGCTAATTTAGCTGCCTGCATAGATGGCCTTACATTAAAACCAATAATGATCGCATCGGATGCATTGGCCAGGGTAACATCACTTTCGGTGATGGCACCAACGGCTTTATGAATAACTTTAATTACAATTTCGGCTGTACTTAATTTTTGTAATGAATCGCTTAATGCTTCTACCGAACCATCCACATCTCCCTTAATAATTACATTCAGTTCTTTAAAGCTTCCCAGCGCCAACCTGCGGCCAATCTCATCAAGTGTAATATGTTTGCGGGCACGCATTCCCTGTTCACGTAAGAGCTGTCCACGCTTGTAAGCATTCGCCCTGGCATCACTTTCGTTTTCGTACACCTTAAAGGTTTCACCAGCCTGTGGCGCACCGTTCAATCCCAATATTAATACCGGGGTTGATGGAGGAGCCACATCTTCACGCTGGTTTCTTTCATTATACATGGCTTTAACCTTGCCGAAGTATTGGCCCGAAACGATCATGTCACCAACCTTTAATGTTCCGTTTTGAACCAGAATAGTTGCTACATAACCACGGCCTTTATCAAGCGTAGCTTCAATAACAGTACCATTGGCTTCTCTTTTTGGATTTGCCTTTAATTCAAGAATATCTGTTTCCAGCAGTATTTTTTCCATCAACAGGTCAATATTCTGACCATTCTTGGCACTGATCTCCTGGCTTTGGTATTTACCTCCCCAGCTTTCAACCAGTACATTCATACCAGAAAGCTGTTCTTTAATTTTTTCGGGATTGGCTCCGTCTTTATCCATTTTATTAATGGCAAATATCATGGGCACATTGGCTGCCTGTGCATGCGATATGGCTTCTTTGGTTTGCGGCATCACAGCATCGTCTGCTGCTACCACAATCACCGCAATATCGGTAACCTTGGCACCACGTGCCCTCATGGCCGTGAAGGCCTCGTGACCCGGCGTATCTAAGAATGTAATATTTCTTCCGTCGGGTAATGTTACCTCGTAAGCACCAATATGCTGTGTAATACCCCCGGCCTCACCGGCAATTACATTGGTGTTACGTATATAATCGAGCAATGAAGTTTTACCATGATCTACGTGGCCCATGATGGTTACAATAGGAGCCCTTGGTTTTAAATCTTCTTCACTGTCTTCTTCATCATCATTATCCAAATCACCGGCATCTTCCACACCAATAAATTCCACTTCAAAATTAAATTCACTTGCCACCAGTTCTATTACATCCGCCTCCAGGCGCTGGTTAATGGAAACCATGATGCCCAGGCTCATACACTTGCTGATTACATCTGCAAAACTAACATCCATTAAACCTGCCAGTTCGCTTACAGATATATACTCTGTAACCTGCAGCTTGTTGCTTTCTTCACCAGTGCCGGCCTGTTCAGCATGCTCATCTCTTTTTGCTTTACGGTATTTTGCTTTTAAGCTTTTTCCGCGGCCACCGGCGCCGGCGAGTTTTGCCTGTGTTTCTTTAAGTTTATCCTGAATTTCTTTTGCGTCAATTACTT
>JAOAUI010000041.1 GCA_030157685.1 Ferruginibacter sp.
CTTTAGTAGTAGCGGCAATACCGGTTGTATTTTTTAAAGCATTAATATATGCCGAACCGATAATGGCCCCGTTGGTATAAGCACAGGCGGCATCAAAGCTTTGCTTATCTTTTATACCAAAACCAACCAGGATGGGATTGGTTAAATTCATATCTCCCAATTTTTTAAAATAAGACTGCTGGGTTTCAATGGTTTTTGCATCTGCAGGGTTGTGTAAATTACCTGTGGTAGATGAAGCCGAAACCGCATAAATAAATCCGCTGGCCAGGCTGTCAATTTTCCGTATTCGTTCTTCACTGGTTTCGGGGGTTACTAAAAAGATGAATTTGAGATCATTTTTTACAAAAAATTGCCGGTACTGTGTTTCAAATTCGTACATGGGCAAATCAGGAAGTATGATGCCATCTACGCCAACACGGGCAGCTGCTTCGCAAAAATTTTCAAAACCAAATTGCAGCACGGGGTTCATGTAGCCCATTAAAATGATGGGCAGTTGAATATTTTCACGGATGTTTTTTAACTGTTCAAAAAGTAAAGGAATGCTCATTCCGTTTTCCAAAGCCTGTAAATTGCTTTGCTGAATTACGGGCCCATCTGCAATGGGATCACTGTAAGGAATACCGATCTCAACAATATCTGCACCGCTGCTTTGCAAAGCAGTTAACACTTCAACAGTTGAATTGAGTTGAGGATAGCCTGCTGTACAGTACATATTAAGCACAGCAGTTTTCTTTTCAGCAAAAAGTTTATCTAATCTGTTCATAATTATTTTTCTGCCGGTACAACGGTTATTTCTTTCCCATCTAAAATAATATGATGGTAATTGGGTTTTGCATCCACATCCAGTACTAATTTAAACAATGTCTTTTTCTGAGCAGCAGTTTTAGGGAAATCTACGATTACGCTGTCTCCTTTTCTTACCAGGGTATAATTCTTACCATCAAAGTTGTCGTCCATACAGCAAAAAAACTGGTACCGCTCGCCATTAATATTCGATATCATGTTAATTGACTGAGAATAGCCGGCACAATCGCCAAGCTTTTCATATTTCAACTCATGATTAATAAAAGAATCGCTGCAGGAAAAAAGAAAGCAACAACAAACGATGGTTAATACATATTTCATAATGGTAAATGTTTCATGTAGGTATCTAAGTCTTTATCTCCCCTGCCACTTAAACAGACAACCACCACGTCAGTTTTATTAAAGTTTATCATCTTTAAAGCGTGTAATGCATGTGCCGATTCCAGTGCAGGAATGATGCCCTCCAGTTTACTCAGTTCAAATGCTGCATTCAATGCTTTATTATCGGTGGCACTCATAAAAATGGCACGTCCGGTTTCATATAAATGAGCATGCAACGGACCAATGCCGGGGTAATCCAGTCCTGCCGAAATGCTGTTTGGCTCTACCACCTGTCCATCATCCGTTTGCATCAATAAACTTTTACTGCCATGCAAAATACCTGGTTTACCCAGTTGTGTGGTAGCTGCACTCATGCCGCTGTTAATGCCGCAACCGGCTGCTTCTACAGCTATCAGTTTAACAGATGCGTCATCTAAAAAATGATAAAATGCCCCGGCTGCATTGCTACCACCACCTACGCAGGCAATAACATAATCAGGCAGTTCTTTCTCCGTTTTTTCAAACAGTTGCTTTTTTATTTCTTCGCTGATGATGCTCTGAAACCTGGCCACCATATCCGGGTAAGGATGCGGCCCCACCACCGAACCGATTATATAATGTGTATCAACCGGATTGTTTATCCAGTC
>JAOAUI010000042.1 GCA_030157685.1 Ferruginibacter sp.
GCACAAAGCAGTGGAAAGAATTTATAAATCCCAAATGGTATCTTTTTGTATTGCTTGTCTTTATTTTTATTTTGCCCGAACTCTATTCACTTTACCTGCAATTTGACCTGCATCCCGAAAAAATTGTTTATGGTAAAACCAATGTGTCGGGCCTGCGGTTCTTTTTCTGGGACAGCCAGTTTGGGCGCTTTTTTAATAATGGCCCTATTACCGGTAAAGGCGATCCTTCTTTTTTTCTGCATACCACTTTGTGGGCTTTTATTCCCTGGTCTATATTGCTTGTACTGACGGTGATAAGCTTTTTCAGAAAGAAAAAATTGGCCGAACCAGCTTTACAAAGATGGATCATCGGTGGCAGTGCCCTGTTTAGTTTTATCATGTTTACCGTTTCAAAATTTCAGCTTCCGCACTATATAGTTATACTTTTTCCTCATTTTGCTATGATGACGGCTGTTTACCTGCTGGAAGGCGCTTCGGAAAAAGCGATGAAGCGTATCAATATTTTTCAAACGGTATTATTTGTTTTGGTTTTTGCTGCTGTAATTGGCCTCATTATTATTTATTCTTTTGATTCGGCTCTTTTGTTTTTTATTGTATTTGGCTTAATAGCAGCCTTTACACTTTTTTATAAAATAAAAAATACACTGCTTGCAGTACTTAAGAAAAATATAGGATTTGCTTTGATGGTTGCTGTATTTTTAAATTGTCTGCTCTATCCTTCTTTATTAAAATACCAGGCCGGCATGATGGCTGGAAAATGGCTTAGCCAGCAACCGGCACAACCCAAAGTAACTTTGTACAAATGCCTGTCTACCAGTTTCGATTTTTATTATGCTGGAAAAACGGATTATAGTAATCCTGATTCAACAGCAATAAACAATATCGCAGAAAACGATTCTCTGTATTTGTTTTCTGCAGTGCAAGATCTGAAAGATATAAATCCAGATTCAGTGACTTTAACTTCATTGAAAATCTTTCCGTATTTCCATGTAAGCCAGGTTAATGGCACTTTCATCAATCATAAAACAAGGAAAAATGTATTGGATACATTTGCAATTACCCTGGTAACCCGAAAAGATCATTCAAAATAATATCCATGTACTCTTTCATCATAAAAATGATCAAATTCGGCCTGGTAGGTTGCCTGGGTATGATGATTGATTTTGGCACCACCTGGCTATGCAAGGAAAAACTGAAATGGAATAAATATATTGCCAACGGTTGCGGCTTTACCCTGGCAGTTATTTGTAACTACAGCATTAACCGGCGGTGGACATTCACCAGCAGCAACCCGCTGTGGTTAAAGGAGTTTATTATATTTGTTACGGTAAGTTTAATAGGCTTATTGCTTAATACAACGTTCCTGTATTTTTTTCATCAGAAAAAAGACAAGAATTTTTACCTGGCAAAACTGCTGGCAATACTAATCGTTTTCATATGGAACTTTCTGGCTAATAATTTCTTCACGTTTAAATAAAACATTCCGCATAATTCTGCCATGCAGCAACTTATTCACCTTGACAAAGAACTATTTAAACTGATAAACGGGCAGTGGACAAATCCCTTCTTCGACTGGATTATGCCCTGGCTCCGAAATTCCAATATGTGGATTCCGCTTTATCTTTTTCTTGCTTTGCTCATAGCCATCAATTTTAAAAAACAGGCTTTTTGGATCATTGCTTTTGGCATCATTACCATTACGCTTACAGATGGTATCAGCAGTAAGATCATTAAGCCTTATTTTGACCGCATAAGACCCTGTTACGATCCCGACATGGCAGGCATGATCCGTTTTTTATTGCCTTACCGGCCTGGTAGTGGCAGCTTTACCTCTTCACATGCCACCAATCATTTTGGCATTGCTATGTTTTTGTACATAACTTTAAAAAAATACTTTGGTAAGTGGATGTTGTTGTTTTTTGTATGGGCTTTTTTTATCTGCTATGCCCAGGTTTATGTGGGCGTGCATTATCCCGGAGACGTAATCGGTGGCGGCATTTTGGGCTGCCTTATTGGCTACGGTACAGCTTATATTCTTAACCGGTTTACGGCAGAAAAGCTAAATCACCCTGTTTAGTTTTGTTGTATTAATTGTTCTAAGTTGAAGTAAAAATTCAATTTAATATAGATTACTGATATTTGCATTCATAATCGTTTACAAAAAAACTACGGTTTTATCTCAATTCTATGTTTGAAATGTTTGTTTTAGGATTACTTATCATTATTAATGGTTTACTTGTGATGAGTGAGATAGCACTGGTGAGCGCACGCAAAGCCAGGTTGGAGACAATGGCTAAAAAAGGCGATTTAAAAGCGAAAACTGCCCTCGAACTATCAGAAAATCCTGAAAAATTCCTTTCCACAGCACAGATATTTATTACACTTATTGCCATTTTAACGGGTGTGTATTCCGGCGAAAAATTTGGCCATTATATGCAGCCCTATGTTGAAAAATTTGAGTTGCTGAAGCCTTATGCCGAAACTATTTCTACCGTAATTATTGTTATAATAGTTACTTTCCTCTCTATTATTTTTGGCGAGTTAGTCCCCAAGCGGCTTGGCATGTTACGTGCCGAAAAAATTGCAAGGATTGTTGCAGGCCCAATGAATGTTTTATCGGTTGTAACCTATCCAATCGTATGGTTGCTCTCTAAAATATCGCAGTTGTTCTTCAAATTATTCAATATAAAAACATCGGCCGATAATGCAGTAACAGAAGAAGAAATAAAAGCCATGGTGGCCGAAGGTAGTGAGCATGGTTCCATTGAAGAAGAAGAAAAAGATATTATTGAAAGGTTATTTCATTTGGGCGACAGAAACATTACTTCGCTTATGACACACCGCACCGATATCGCCTGGTTTGATGGCAGCGAAACGGTACAACAGGTAAAAGATAAAATGGATACGGTTATTTATTCCAGCTATCCTGTTTGCGAAGAAACTGTTGATAATATTAAAGGTATCATCAGTGTAAAGGACTTATTGAAAGCTCCGCCGGATGTGTTATTAAAAGACATCGCAAAACCTGCTTTATTTGTACCTGAAAATAATACAGCTTACCAATTACTGGAAAAATTTAAAGAAACAAAAATTCATGGCTGCTTTATTGTGAACGAATACGGCACATTGGAAGGCATGATCACGCTGAATGATATTTTAGAAGCGATAGTAGGCGATGTGCCGCAAACCGGGCAGGATGAATATGAAATTATTGAAAGAACCGATGGTACTTTTTTGGTGGACGGCCAGATTCCTTTTTATGATTTTTTAAGCCGCTTTGAAAAAACTGAATGGCTGAATGAAGATGACCATGATTTTGATACGCTCGCTGGTTTTGTACTGCATGAGTTAGAACATATTCCTAAAACGGGTGAAAAATTTGACTGGCGTGGTTTTGATTTTGAGATCATTGATATGGATGGGCAAAGAATTGATAAACTCCTCATTAAAATATCTGAAGAATTAAAAGAAGAAATGGAGGATTAGAATTGAAAAGTCAAAAGTAAAAAATCAAAATTCAAAACTTGCCTTATCTTCCGGATTAACCAGCTTGGTACTTTTTCTATTTCCGTTTACGGTAGTATGTATGATGCTGAGTTGCTCTTTTTTATATTCAAATAAAATATTGTCGGTAATATCAAGTTTTTTTACAGTGGCAATATTGTTTACCTGGTAATAACTGACAATGCCCTCTTCATCCTGTTCGTACCCTAAAAACTGTAAAGTGGCAGCTTTTCCATCAACCTTAATCAGCAAATGTTTTTGCACATAATCTGCCACCAGTTTATTCATGGCAATTTTATCTTTTGGCTTCAGTAAATCCACATAGGTTTTGTATGTCTGGCGAAGTGTTTTTTCAAAATCATCTGTAAAGACCTTACAGCTTATTTCAAGCGTTTTGTCTTTGGCATTGTGTTCAATTTCGGTAACACTTACAAATATGGGATGATATGTTGCAGCAGGATTGAAGATCAGCCCGCCAATCAATAACCACTTAAATAAAAAACTTGCCATTTAGCTAACTGGTTGATAAAAAATCGTTTCTTTAAAGATACATTGCAGGACAAAACTAACATAAACAAACAATTATAATCCGTTTCATGCAGGATTTAGGATTTTATTTTGAATTAGGCTGGCAACATATTATAGCATGGGACGCCCTTGATCATTTGCTCTTTGTTTTGGCTTTAAGCGCCATCTACCTTATCGGAAACTGGAAACAGGTGCTGGTTTTAATAACCGCTTTTACCATTGGCCATTCACTTACATTGGCCTTAAGTGTTTATAATATTGTAAGCATTAGTGATAAATGGGTGGAGTTTTTGATACCGTGTACCATCATTGTTACAGCGGCTTTAAATCTGCTTGAAAAAGATTATCAACCAAGGTCCTTACGGTTGAATTATTTTTTAGCATTGTTCTTTGGATTGATACACGGGTTGGGGTTTGCCAATGCAATCCGCTTTATGCTTTCAAAAGATCAGGGAATTGGCTGGAGTTTATTTGGATTTAATATAGGGTTGGAAGCCGGGCAGATTGCAGTTGTAGCCGGAATTTTATTATTAAGTTTCCTGGTGGTTAATAAAGCCGGACTTAAAAGAAAATGGTGGGTATGGGCTTTATCACTTGTTGCATTAAGTATTGCTTTTAAAATGGCATGGGAACGCTTGCCATAATAATAAAAGTTGTCTCCGCCGGTTGGCAAATGATTTCACCGGCTTCGACAATCCCGATAGCTATCGGGACTGACAGTATGCAGGATTCAACGAATAAAATAAATTAAACACTCAATTAAATAGACATGAAACAACTAACAGCTTTTGCTTTTTTGCTTTTCATCGTTATCAGTGCCAATGCCCAGGATATTAAAAATAATCCCGGCAGCAACCATGGTAACCGGTTTGAGCAGTTGGGAACCATTCTTCCAACACCCAATGAGTATCGTACTGCCAGTGGTGCCCCCGGGCCAAAATACTGGCAGCAGCGTGCTGATTATGATATTACCTGCGAACTGGATGAACCCAACCGCCGTTTAATTGGCAAAGAAACCATCACTTACGTAAACAACTCACCGGATGTGCTTACTTATTTATGGTTACAGCTTGATGAGAATGAACACAGCAATACCAATAACTCAGGCTACCAGGGAGGTAATAATCAAATGCCAAGAGGGATTGGTGAAGATGATATTACACGCTTTGGCGGTAAGATTGATAAGAACAGGGAATATGGTGTTAATATTACCAGGGTGGCTGATGCAACCGGTAAAGCGCTTCAATATACCATCAACAAAACCATGATGCGTATTGAATTACCACAGTCATTAAAACCAGGCCAGCAGTATATTTTTAAAGTAGACTGGAACTATAATATTATTGAAAGAACCAAATACGGTGGCCGTGGCGGTTACGAAAATTTTCCTGAAGATGGAAATGATTTGTACACCATGACACAGTGGTTTCCCCGCCTTTGCGTGTACAGCGATTTTCAGGGATGGCAAAACCACCAGTTTGTTGGCAGCGGCGAGTTTGCATTGGTTTTTGGTAATTATAAAGTGGCTATGACGGTTCCTGCAGATCACATAGTATTATCAACTGGCGTAGGACAAAATTATCAGCAGGTATTAACACCTGCACAATTTGCACGCTGGCAAAAAGCACAAACAGCAACCGATGTAACCGAAATTGTAACGCTTGATGAAGCTGTTGCCAGTGAAAAACAAAAATCTACCCAAAAGAAAACCTGGATATTTAAGGCAGATATGGTACGTGATTTTGCATGGGGAAGCTCACGCAAATTTGTTTGGGATGCCATGCCGGCTATGGTTGAAGGAAAGAAAGTAATGTGCATGAGCGGTTATGGTAAAGAGGCTTATTCTTTGTATCGCAAATACAGCACAAAAGCTGTAGCACATACTATCAAAAGTTATTCAAAATTCACCATACCATATCCATACCCTGTTGCCCAAAGTCTGGAAGCAGCCAATGGAATGGAATACCCGATGATCTGTTTCAACTTTGGCCGTACCGAAAAAGATGCAACCGGAAATTACAGTGCCAACAGTACTTACAGCGAAGGAACAAAAAATGGCATGTTGGGAGTAGTGATACATGAAGTAGGCCACAATTTTTTCCCGATGATCATCAACAGCGATGAAAGGCAATGGACATGGATGGATGAAGGATTGAATTCGTTTGTTGAATATTTAACAGAAGAATTGTGGGATAACAAATACCCCGTAGGCAAAGGCCCTGCATACAAAATTGTTGATTATATGAAGTTGCCAAAAGATGTGCTGGAGCCCATCATGACAAACAGCGAAAACATTATTCAGTTTGGCCCCAATGCATACAGCAAACCGGCAACCGGTTTAAACATACTGCGTGAAACCATTATGGGCCGTGAGAGTTTTGATTATGCTTTTAAAGAATATGCAAGGCGTTGGGCTTTCAAACATCCAACACCTGCCGATCTTTTCCGCACCATGGAAGATGCAAGTGCCGAAGACCTGGATTGGTTCTGGAGAGGATGGTTTTACGGAATAGAACCTTGCGATATTTCGTTGGATACAGTTAAATGGGCTGTACTAAATACAGATGTAGCTGCGCCAGCCAACTCCGGTGCATCTACAAGAAAAGTACCGGTAGCAAAACCGCAGCTGAATACTTTTGATGATATCTCCAAGATAAGGAACCGTGAAGACAAAAAAATTGTTTTTGCTACAGATGCAGATCCATCCCTCAGAGATTTTTACTGGAGGTACGACCGCGACCTGGTAAAAGTAGATACCACTCCATTTGAAATTACCACACCTGCACCAACTGCTGCCGATGGCTACACCGAAGCCGAACGCTTTAAAATAGCCGGCGATAAAAATATGTACGAACTCACTTTCAGCAATAAAGGTGGCCTGGTAATGCCCATCATTATTGAGTGGACTTTTAAAGATGGTTCAAAAGAAGTTGACCGCATACCGGTATATGTATGGCGCAAGAACGAGAATAAAGTGGTTAAAACTTTCCTTAAAAATAAAGAAGTCGTTTCTATTAAACTTGATCCGATGAGGGAGACAGCCGATATCAATACCGATAACAATACCTGGCCTGTTAATACGACACCCAGCAAATTTCAGCTGTTTAAAGGTGGTGGCCGTGGAGCAAGAGGCGCTGGCGGAGGAGTAAATCCGATGCTGAAGGAAATTAAATAAGATATTTGCTATTTGAAAATAAAAAAGCTGTCCCGCCCAAAAAGCGGGACAGCTTTTTATACAGGTTTTAAGTAAATTACACGATATGAAATATTGTTTGCTTTTAATTTTTGTTTCCTGCTTTTCGGTTAAATTATCTGCCGGTAAGGTAGATACAGTTTCCATCTACAGCAACAGCATGCACAAATACATCAACACAGTTGTAATAAAACCGGATAGTTATAAAAAGAAAAAAAATACTTTTCCGGTGGTTTATCTGTTGCATGGCTATTCCGGTAACTACAACAACTGGATCATTAAAGTGCCTGAACTAAGCAATTATGCAGATGCTTATCAAACCCTCATCGTTTGTCCCGACGGAGGTTTCAGCAGCTGGTATTTCGACAGCCCCATTGATACAACATTCAGGTACGAAACGCATGTTGCAACCGAGCTGGTAAATTATATTGATAAAAATTACAGAACCATTGCCGATAAAAATCACCGTGCAATTACCGGCTTAAGCATGGGCGGCCATGGTTCATTGTTTTTGGCTTTGCGGCATGATCATGTGTTTGGAGCGGCTGGTAGTATGAGTGGCGGGGTAGATCTGAACGAAAGTAAAAACCGTTTTCATATCATGAAAAGAATTGGCGATACCATTTTACAGGCCAACAACTGGCACGATATGTCCGTAATCAATTTAATAGAAAAGTATACCAACACTACAGTAAAAATATTTTTTGATTGTGGAGAGAAAGATATTTTTATAGATGGCAACCGCCGGCTGCATCAAAAAATGCTGCAATTAAAAATACCGCATGAGTATAGTGAACGGCCCGGAGTTCATAATTGGGATTATTGGAGCAATGCAATCCCGTTTCAGTTATTATTCTTTCGGCGGTTTTTTAACTTGGCAGGTCATTAAAAACAGCATTCTAAAAATGAAAGCTTCTATTAATTCAGGTAGTTTTATTTTTCAGAAATTTTTGTAGTGGTCAGTCAACTGCTATCCACCCGAATAAGTTCTTCCATCCCTCACCACATTCTTCTTCCCTTTATTTTTCTTTTCCCATTCCAGCATTTCAGGTGTTTTTTCTACCTCTTTCTTTTTCGCAGGTGGGGTGGCTACAGTTTTTTTATTGTCATTTGGTGTTTCCAAATGGCCACGATCATATTTTTCAACCTTTACCAGGCGGCCGGTTCCGGCATCATAATATTTCCATTCGCCATGCCTTACACTGTACTGGTCGGCTTTTACAATCTTATAATCAATAATTTCATTATTGCCTTCGCCATAAACGGCAATGGTATCATAAGGTGCATCGGGGTCATATCCACGCCAGCTTTCTTCCCTTATCAAATCGCCCAGGTAAGTATAGTATTGCTGAATACCATCTTTGCCACCCAGTTTATATAATTCAACGGCAATTATGTCACCTGTTAAACTGTACTTGCGCCAGATGCCTTCCTTATTGTTGTTTTTAAAAATGCCTTCTTCTTCGTAACCGGGTTCTCCTCTTAAGGGTTCTACATGTATTACCCATTTCCCCTGTTTCCTGTCATTTTTATCAATGGCGTTCAGTGTATCCCCTTCGGCATTCAGCTTATAGCTTTTATATTGTGCCATGCCGTTTGTAAAAAACAAAAACTGCATGATGGTCAATACCAACAATTGCCGTATTTTTAAAATCTGCATAAACTGCTTTTTAATTGTTTGCTAATTTCAAACCAAAACTACCAAGGATGAAAAATCTTTTCAAAATTACAATAATACTGCTTTTAGTAATTGTTAATTCTGTGCAGGCACAGGTAAAGCCAACTACCGCTGCCGAAAGATTAAACGGTTTACAGAAAAGAAAATTGTTGGAGAAAGACACTACCCTCAACAGTATCAAATTCCGCAACGTGGGGCCCAGCATTATGAGTGGCAGGGTAGTGGATGTAGATGTGAATCCTGCAGACCCAACCGAGTTTTATGTGGCTTATGCATCGGGCGGGTTGTGGTACACCAAAAACAACGGGCAAAGTTTAGTGCCGGTTTTTGATAAAGAAAACGCTTTCAGTATTGGCGATATTGCGGTTAGCTGGCCTGCCTCACATGAAACGGATAAAAAAGAAATCATTTGGGTTGGCACCGGCGAGGCCAACAGCAGCCGCTCATCTTACACCGGCCTTGGCGTTTATAAAAGTGCAGATAAAGGCAAAACATGGGAACACCTTGGCCTGCCCGAAAGCCACCATATTGGCAAAATAAACCTGCATCCTACGGATAAAAATATTGCCTGGGTAGCTGTACTGGGGCATTTATACACGCCCAGTAAAGAAAGAGGTATTTACAAAACCACCGATGGCGGTAAAACCTGGAAACAAACATTATTTGTGGATGAAAATACAGGCGCTGCAGATATGGACATCAACCCAAAATACCCCGATGAATTATATGCAGCCATGTGGTACCGTACAAGAAGAGCCTGGAATTTTGAAGAAAGCGGAAAAACATCTGGTATTTATAAAAGCAGCGATGGCGGCAATAACTGGAAGCTTATAACAACAGCTAATAATGGTTTCCCAACCGGTGATGGTGTTGGCCGTATTGGTGTGGCGGTATTTGGAAGCAACCCGGATATTATTTATGCAACAGTAGATAACCAGGGCCGCAGGCCCGACACCGCAAAGAAAAAAGTGGATACCAATTATGTGCTTAAGAATTTTAAAGACCTTACCAAAGAAAGTTTTGCAAATCTTGATAATAATAAATTAGACAGCTTTTTGGTTGATTATAATTTTAAAGAAAAATATACAGCTGCATCTGTAAAAGAACTGGTTAAAACCGATAAAATAAAACCCACCGAAATTTATAATTACCTTTTTGATGCCAACACGGCATTGTTTGAAACACCAATTATTGGTTGTGAAGTTTACCGCAGTGATGATGCCGGTGCAAACTGGCGAAAAGTAAATACCAAAGGCCTGAACACCTACAATACATACGGTTATTATTTTGGAAAAATATCGGTAAGCAATACCAATGAAGATAAAGTAGTCATCAGTGGTTTTGATCTGTTGCTAAGTACCGATGGTGGTAAAACCTTTACATCAACCGATAATGAAGCTACACACCCCGACTGGCACGGATGCTGGATGAACCCCTATAAAGACAGTCACTGGATTGCAGGTAATGATGGCGGCTGCAATGTTACATACGATAATGGCGAACATTGGTTTAAAGCCAACACACCATCGGTAGGGCAGTTTTATAAAATAACGGTTGATGATGCAAAGCCTTACAATATTTATGGCGGCCTGCAGGATAATGGCACCTGGTTTGGCCCATCCAATGCAAAAGAAATAGACCAGTGGGATTATGAAGGTGTGTATCCCTGGAAACAGATTGGCGGCGGCGATGGTATGCAGGTGCAGGTAGATACAAGGGATAATAAAACGGCTTACACCGGATCGCAGTTTGGTTTTTATGGACGCAGAAGCACCGATGGTGGTAAGCGCTTATTTATTTATCCACGGCCCGACCTGGGCGAACCCAAATACCGCTTTAACTGGCAAACACCCATCTGGCTTAGCAAACACAACCAGGATATTTTTTATTATGGCACCAACCGGTTTCACCGCAGTTTACAAAAAGGCGAAAACCTGGAACCGCTGAGTGCAGACCTTACCAATGGCGGCATTGCAGGCGATGTGCCTTTTGGTACAGCAACTACACTGGTTGAATCGCCCATGAAATTTGGATTGATATATGTTGGTACAGATGACGGTAATATTCATATAAGTAAAGATGCAGGTTATACCTGGATAAAAATAAGCGGGAGTTTACCAAAGACAGTGCAGGGTTTATATGTAAGCCGTGTTGCGCCTTCTGCATTTAAAGAAGGAAGGTTGTATGTATCATTAAATGGTTATCGCAATGATCATTTTGGTGCTTATTTATTTGTTAGCGAAGATTACGGAACCACCTGGACACAGCTTGGAACCGACCTGCCAATGGAACCCATCAACGTGGTAACAGAAGATCCCAAAAAAGAAAATATTATTTATGTAGGCACCGATAACGGGCTGTATGCATCCCTCAACATGGGTAAATCTTTTTTAACGCTCGATAATAACCTGCCCCGTGTGCCGGTGCATGATATTGTAATTCAGCAGCGTGAAAATGAACTGGTAATTGGTACGCATGGCCGCAGTATCTACATTACCAAATTAAAAGAAATACAAAAGCTGTATGATAAAATAATGGGAGAGAAAAAATAATCAATACCAACATGGAAATTTGGCATTATCATGCTGTCAGGCTGAGCTTGTCGAAGGCGGGTTGCACAATGAAGTATACCGGCTTCGACAAGCTCAGCCTGACAGCTCATAATTTATACCATTGAATTAAGTATAACCTTCTTTCACGGAAATAATCAATGCAGCTCAATAGTCTCCACTTCGGGCACATCTTTTAAAATAAGCTGAATATGCTTTTGGTGTGCCTTTGCCTTAAAGTCCTGGAAAATTTCCAGCACATCACGGTCAATATAAACACTGTCGCTGCCGTTTATTTCCACCACGCAATAGTGAGGAAGCCCATCCAGCATTTCCATAAATTTCTTCTTGTTTAAAAAACTAACGTTCAGCGCAAGATCGATCCTGATATGTTTAATATGTCCTTCGTTTTTTTCGCTCATGGTAAATCCTGCACGGTAAGTATGCTTAATTAAAAAATAAATGGAGTAACCAATTCCGATCAAAACACCAATCAGCAGATCAGTAAAAAGAATGGCAATTACAGTAATGATAAAAGGCAAAAACTGTTCACGCCCCTGTTTATAAACCGAGATGATCATTTTTGGTTTTGCCAGGTTATAACCGGTACGGATGAGGATTACAGACAATACACAATAGGGTATAAGATTGATAAGCGGAATGGCAAACAACACAGCCAGCAACAGCCAGATGCCATGTGCAATAGAAGAAACTTTTGTTTTGGCACCGGCCTCTGCATTGGCCGAGCTTCTTACAATTACAGCCGTAATAGGAATGCCACCCAGCATGCCGCTTAAAAAATTACCGGTGCCCTGCGCTACCAGTTCCCTGTTCTGCGGCGTAATACGGTTGTAGGGGTCAAGCTTATCAATGGCAGCAATGCTAAGCAGTGTTTCAAGCGTTGCCACAAAACAAATAACAATAGCATTTCGCCATATTGTTATGTCGGTAAACAAGGCATTAAAACGTGGAAATTTTATCTGTGCAAAAATATCATGCGGTATGCTTACAAATTGATATGTAGTAAGTGCAAACTGCGGAACATATTGCTGAAAAAGAAATGCCAGCAGTACACCAAAAAGAACAGTAATAAATGAAGTGGGTAGAAAACTTATTTTTTTTGCCAGGGTATTTTTCCAAACATACAGCAGTATGATGGATAACAGGGCAATCAGCATAACACCATTTGAACTGTGTTTATATAAACTGTCTATGTTGCTGAAAACATGCTTAAAGGTGATGATATTGAATAACTCATTCGACCAGAATTCGGGTTTATCATAACCAATGAGTGCCGGTATTTGTTTAGACATAAGGATGATGCCGATGGCTGTAAGCATACCCTTTATAACTGCTGAAGGAATGAAATGTGTAAACCCACCCAAACGAAAAATGCCCAATAATATTTGCAGCAGACCGGCAACTGCTACCGACAAAAAGAAAATTTCAATAGCACCCATGTTGGTAATAGCAGCAGCACAAATGGCCGTAAGCCCCGCTGCCGGGCCGCTTACACTTAATTGAGATTTACTGATGAGTGTTACAACAATACCACCAATAATACCCGCCAGCAAACCCGAATACATGGGTACGCCCGATGCCAATGCAATGCCCAGGCAAAGCGGCAGGGCTACAAAAAACACAGTAATGCTTGCCTTAAAATCGTGTTTAAGAAAAGATAGAAAGTAAAACCTTGATTTGCGGCTTAACAGGCTCATATATCACAAATTTCGGTAAAATTTATGGGAGGACTTTTTTTATTAATTAAACCGGGGAAGAAAGAGCCGATAAAGATTGAATAATTTATTTGTGCTTCTTTTTGTGCCCATAGTAATTAAACCCTTAGCCAGCCACGGAAAGCCCTGCCGGCATAGTAAGATTCTGCACCATTGTGATACAAGAAAACAGTATTGTATCTGCGGTCACAAAAAATAGCGCCACCCAATTTTCTGATAGCAGCAGGTGTTTTAACCCAGCTCGATGTTTTGGTATCAAAACTTCCAAGATGCTGCAGTTCCCTGTATTGCTCTTCTGTTAAAAGCTCAATGCCCATATCAGCCGCCATTTTTACGGCACTGTTTTTTGGTTTATTTTCTTTCCTTTTTTCCAGCGCTTCGTGGTCGTAACAAAAACTTCTGCGGCCTGCCGGGCTTTCTGATGCACAATCATAAAAAATGTATTCACCCGTTTTTTTATCAAGGCCAACAACATCGGGTTCGCCACCGGTTACTTCCATTTCATTCAGCGACCACAATTTTTCACCTGCTTTGGCGGGGTCCAGTTTTGCATGCACTTTAGCCCATTCAATACCTTTATGGCGGTTCATGTTTTTTTCAAAACGGGTTTTTAAGGTGTTGATGAGTGCAGCATATTGTGCTGCCGGTAATTTTTTTTTGATTCCCATTGTTATAAAATTTTTCGACCCGGCGGGGTTTGCAGAACAGATATTTTATAATAAAAGATTGCCCGGCGAAAACACCGCTGAGACACAATTATACAATTAAAGTTCGGCTAACTTTTAAAAAACTACCGCCAATTCTCCAAAAACTACTGCCAGTTATGCAAAGCACCTTTCACCTTCAGGCAAACCTTAACCTTAACCTCAACTTTAAACATTAAAAATTTTTCGGCTTCTATTTCCGTTTTACATATACATTTGTACCTGCATTTTAAAAAATGGCAAATACAGCTTCCAAAATATTTTATAATTACCCTGGCGGGGATTTAATTTTTTTCTGTGTCGAAAAATGTTAGCAAGGTTACAGCAGCCGGTATACTGGTTGCTTTAGGAATTATTTACGGCGATATTGGTACCTCACCACTCTACGTTTTTGATGAGATCACTCATGGCAAGGTAATTACCGAGCTTTTGGTTGTTGGTTCTTTAAGCTGCATCATCTGGACCCTCACGCTGCAAACAACTATCAAATACGTTATACTTACTTTACAGGCCGATAACCGGGGTGAAGGCGGCATTTTTTCTTTGTACACATTGGTGCGGCGAAGGCGCAAATGGCTGGTATTACCGGCAATGATTGGCGGAGCGGCACTACTGGCAGATGGAATGATAACTCCTCCTATTTCTGTAACATCAGCTATTGAAGGGTTACGCATTACACCGCTCTTCAGTAATATTCAGCAGTCTACAATTGTTTATATCGTTATTGGCATACTGGCAGTTTTATTTTTTATGCAGCAGTTTGGTACTTTAAGCATTGGCAAATTATTTGGCCCCATTATGCTGGCCTGGTTTAGTATGCTGGCTGTTTTGGGCATTATGCATATTGCAGATGACCTGAGTGTTTTTAAAGCACTTAATCCCTACGAGGCCTTTAAGTTTTTAAAAGAATATCCCGGTGGTTTCTGGTTACTGGGTGCCGTATTCCTTTGTACTACGGGTGCCGAAGCGCTCTACAGCGATCTTGGGCATTGCGGCCGGGGCAACATTCGCCGTTCGTGGATATTTGTAAAATCATGCTTACTCATTACCTATGTGGGTCAGGGAGCCTGGTTATTACAAAACCAAACCGGTAAAATTTACGAGGGTAAAATATTTTATGCTGTAATGCCTGACTGGTTTTTAATACCCGGTATCATCATTGCAACTGCAGCTGCCATCATTGCCAGCCAGGCATTAATAAGCGGCTCATTTACTTTAATAAGTGAAGCTATCCGCTTAAACCTGTGGCCTAAAATGAAAATTAATTACCCTACCGAGGCCAAGGGCCAGTTATTTGTGCCGGGTATAAATTTACTTTTGTTTGTAGGCTGCGTTGGTATCACTTTGTATTTTCAAACTTCCGGTGCCATGGGTGCAGCATATGGTTTGGCTATTACCTTGTGTATGCTGGCTACCACCATTCTTGTTGCAAACTTTATGGTACTGCATCGGGTTAAATCTTATCTTATCTACATTTTCCTGGCGGTTTTTTTAACCATCGAACTCGCTTTCTTAATTGCCAATCTCGATAAATTCCCTCATGGCGGATATGTTACTTTAATTGTGGGTGGTGCATTATTTGCCATTATGTATGTATGGTACAGGGCCCGTAAGGTTAAAAACCGTTATGTGGAATTTGTACGTTTAGAAGAATATGTTCCTAAACTGGAGGAGTTAAGCAACGATACATCGGTACCCAAGTACGCCACACACCTGGTGTATTTAACCAGCGCCAACAACCCCAAAGAGATTGAGCATAAAATTATTTACAGCATACTCAGCGGTAAACCAAAGCGTGCCGATATTTTCTGGTTTGTGCATGTAGATACCATGGATGATCCTTATACCTGCGAATATTCTGTTGAGCATATTATACCCAATGATATCATCCGGGTGGAGTTCAGGCTTGGTTTCCGTATGGCGCCACGCATTAACCTGATGTTTAAAAAAGTAGTAGAAGACCTGGTTGCCAACCGTGAAGTGAATGTTACCAGCCGCTACGAAAGTCAGCAGCGAAATAACGTGGTGGGTGATTTCAGGTTTGTGGTTATGGAAAAGTTCCTGAGCCAGGATAATGAACTGCCTTTCTTTGAAAGAATAATTATGAAACTTTATTTCTGGCTGAAGGAAATTTCGCTTAGCGAAGAAAAAGGTTTTGGGCTTGAGCAGAATACTGTGCAGGTGGAAAAATTCCCGCTCATTATTGCACCGGTTAGCAAATTAAAATTGAAAAGGATTTATACAGATGAAGAGGAGTAAAAAATAGTTTTTCCCACAAGACACAAAGCACACAGAGATATATTTGTGTGCTTTGTGTCTTTTGGGATATTATTTTGAATAGCAGACAAAGTTTATGAAATTGGAAAGGAATCGATGAAATCTATAACTGTTACAGAACTCAAAGCAAAAATTGATAATGCTGAAGATTTTCAGCTGATAGATGTACGTGAACCATACGAACACGAAGAATTCAACATCAGCGGCCAGTTAATTCCGCTCAATGAAATTGCCCACCATATAGATGAAATTGCAACCAATAAACCTGTCATCCTCTATTGCCGCAAAGGCATACGCAGCCAGATAGCCATTCAGCGGCTGCAGGAAAAATTCCCGTTTACAAACCTCATAAACCTTATTGGCGGCACTGAAGCGTGGCGAAAAGAGTTCGGAGTTGAGAGTTAGGAGTCAGGAGTTTGCTACGGAATGCTTAATTTAACAGGGTGCTAAACTCCTAACTAATAACTAATAACTCCGAACTGACGCTTGTTACAAATCGCTCTCTATATAATAATTGGCCTTGCAGCACTTTCTGTTATTGTTTATTTCCTGCAGGAGAAATTTATTTTTAAGCCCGAAAAACTAAAACAGGACTTTGTATATAAATACGATGTGCCTTTTGAAGAACTGTTTTTTGATGTAGAACCCGGCGTACGCATTAATGGTTTACATTTTACAGTAGATAAGCCGTTGGGACTTGTATTGTATTTTCATGGCAACAGCCGCAGCATTAAAGGCTGGGCCAAATATGCCAAAGATTTTTACCGCTATAAATATGATGTGGTACTTGTAGATTACCGTGGCTTTGGCAAAAGCACCGGCAAGCGTAATGAAAAAGATATGCTGAACGATATGCAGTTTGTGTACGAAACGCTGGCAGCAAAATACAACGAGAATCATATCCTGGTATATGGCCGCAGTATGGGTAGTGGTTTTGCTGCTAAACTGGCCAGCGATAATAAACCACGCTATTTAATTTTAGATGCGCCTTATTTCAGTTTTAAAAAAGCAGTGGAACGTTTTTTACCCATACTGCCCATGCGTTTTGTACTGCGCTTTCACATGCGTACCGATAAATGGATAACCAAGGTAAATTGCCATACATATATTCTGCATGGCACCAAAGACTGGCTGCTACCCATCAGCAACAGCGAAAAATTACAGGCGCTCAATCCCCGTAAAATAACGCTCATACGCATTCCCGGCGGCGGGCATAATAACCTGCCATCTTTTCCCGAGTATCATAATTTTGTACGGGATATTTTATCGCCGTGATGATGTTGTTGTTGCTACGCAACAAAATATTTTGCCACATAAGCACGGACCTGTCCCGATTGTTTCGGGAAGCACAGAAGTGTTTTCTAACACGCTAAACTCCTAAACCTCTAAACCCCTAAACTTCTAAACACATAACTTTGCTTCATGAACCGTAAAAGAACCTTCCACTGGCTTAAAATTATTATCATTATCTACGGCGTTATCGGCATTGCTTTGTTTTACTTGCAGGAAATTTTTTTATTTCACCCCGAAAAATTGTCGAATGCATATGTATATCACTTCAAAGTTCCTTTTGAAGAAGTGAATATTCCAATGAACAATACGGATACTATAAACATGATCAAATTTTTCCCGGCAGATTCTGTTAGAAGGGGCGTGGTTGTTTACTTTCATGGCAACAGGCAAAATATTGAGCGCTACGCAAAATTTGCCAACAACTTTACAAAACATGGCTACGAGGTTTGGATGGAAGATTATCCCGGCTTTGGAAAAACTACAGGCGAACGCACCGAAAAAAAAATGTATGCGCAGGCACTGCAGGTACAAAAAATGGCTGCAGCAAAATATGGTAAAGACAGCATTATCATTTACGGCAAATCACTGGGCACCGGCATTGCAGCATACGCGGCATCTCAATCAAATAATAAAAGGTTGATTCTTGAAACGCCATATTACAGCATCCCGTCGCTATTCAGTTGCTATGCACCCATTTACCCATGCAGTAAAATGAGTACTTATAAAATACCCACCAATGAGTATTTAGCTGAGGTAAATTATCCCATCACCATTTTTCATGGTACTGATGATGGCGTGATACCTTACCGCAATGCAGCAAGATTAAAAAAAATATTAAAACCCACCGATGAATTTGTAACGATTGAAAAAGGTACGCATCACAACCTGAATGATTTTGATTTGTTTAAAAAGAAACTTGACAGTTTATTAAATCTCCGATAATTATAGTGTGTCAGTCCCGATTTCCATCGGGATTGTCGAAGCCGGTTTGATTACCTTATGTAACCCGCCTTCGACAAGCTCACGCTGACAGCTTTCTAAAATTGCTTACTGTTCCGATAATTGTGTTTTAGTTTTAGTGATTTTAAGTGTATAGTTTACCCCAACTTTTAAAGCATAATTTTCTTTACCATGGCTTACCGGAAAGCCATAAGCAACCGGGTAATTGTATTCAGCAGTAATTTCCTGTATCACTTCATACACTGTTTTTCCAAATGGTCGGTCGGTATCTTTTGTATCGGTAAAACCACCAACAATGAGCCCGGCCAGGTTTGCAAGCTTGCCGCTTCGTTTTAACTGGTAAAGTAAACGGTCGGTATTATAAATCTGTTCGCCAATATCTTCTATAAAAAGTATGTTGTTTTTTGTGTTGATGTCTGATGGCGAGCCAATGATGTGCGCCAGTAAGCAAAGGTTGCCGCCAACCAGTTCGGCAGTTGCGTTTCCGGCTTTATTAAACGCATGTGCAGCACAACTGTACTTTGCTTTTTTACCGGTGATGGCGTTCCGGAGTGATTTAATAAATTCATTATCGCCTTCGTTAAATGCAGCTGCCATAGGTGCATGCAGTGATGCCACTTTTATCCTGGTGTACAGGTGGGCATGTAAAATGGTTATATCGCTAAAACCTATCACCCATTTGGGTTTCTTTTTAAATTTTGTAAAATCCAACCGGTCAATAATTCTTCCCATACCATAACCACCCCGTCCAAAAAGTATGGCATTGATGTTTTCATCATCCAGCATGGCCTGCAGTTCATCAGCTCTTTCTTCATCAGTACCACTAAAATAATTTTTGCTTTTGCTGCCAAGGGTTTTTCCCACCATCACATCAAAGCCCCAGCTTTGTAAAGTGTTGATACAGGTTTGGGCTTTTGCAGCATCCATATAACCGGCCGGGCAGGTAATGCCAATGGTGTCGCCTTTTTTCAAATATGTAGGGATCTTTATCATCGTTAATGTGTTTGATGAATGTTATTAAGGCATTCAGTTTTTTTTGAGTAAATTTGGAGATAGCAAAATTAGTCAATGCGTTCTTTATTCTTCAGCTTTTTACTGTTGTTTATATTATTTACTGCTGAGGCACAGCCGCCTTGTACAGGCCCGGGTCGTACATCAGGCTCTGCACAGGCAGTATGCGGCAGTCTTACTTTTATAGAAAATGATGTAACCCCCTGCACAGGCCAGGGCGACCTGCCAAATCCAACATCAGGCTGTGCGCCGGTTAGTACCGATAATTCCCGCTGGTATAAATTTCATTGTTACCAGGCTGGTACACTGGGATTTTTAATTAATCCAAACAGTCCGGCAGATGATTATGATTGGGAAGTGATGGATATTACCGGCCATGTACCAAACGATGTTTATACTATGGAGTTACGGATATCTTTAAACTTAAGCGGGCAAACCGGCACTACAGGATGCACCGCTGCAGGAACATCCGATATTAATTGTGAAGGCGGAGGGCCGGGAACACAGTATAACCGGCTACTGAATTTACAAGCCGGTAATGATTATCTGATGATGGTTACTAATTGGTCAGCATCACTTAATCCTTATACAATTGTTTTTTCCGGTACGGCTGTGTTAACTCAAAACATACCCCCAACAATTACAAGTGTTGATATGGTCAGGTGCGATCCATCTAAACTAAGAGTAACTTTTTCTGAAGATATTTTATGCAGCAGTATCACTAATTTGGGCAGCGAATTTGGCGGCACAATAGCCGGCCAGATAGTCACCGGCGTTACTTCCGATTGCAGTCTACCTGGAGCGTACGGAGTTACATCGCTTATCATTAATTTACAAACACCTATACCTGATGGAACTTATCAATTAAATGTTGATACAGGAACCGATGCTGATATTTTTAGAAATGTTTGCAGACTGGAAATGTTACCGGCATCCATACCATTTACAGTGACAGCTCCCATACCGCCTGTCTTTGATTCGGTTCAATACGACAGATGTACGCCTTCGCAAATAAAAGTATTTTACAGTAAACCTGTTGATTGCAACACAGTACTGGCAGGAGGGATGCAATTCTACATTACAGGCCCATCGCCGGTTTCCGTCATATCTGCATCACCACCATGCGGTGCCCAAAATTGGTTCCTGTTGGATTTATCTGCGCCCATTATTAATTTTGGAACTTACACATTACACAACCGTAGTTTTGGAGGAATCACTATTTCCGATACGTGCGGGTTAAACCAAAACAGCAATGATATTATTGCTTTTGATGTGCTGGGCCCTGCATCGGCAGCCTTTAACAGCCAGGTAAAATGGGGTTGTGTTATGGATACGATTGTGCTCTCCCATCCGGGTGGTAATGGCGTTAATTCATGGAGATGGAGTTTCAGTGATGGCTCTTCTGCTACGGGGCAAACTGTTACAAAGGTTTATCCTGTTACCGATCCATCATTTGATGCGGAACTGATCGTATCTAATGGTTTCTGCAGTGATACGGTTACCAATAATATTGTGTTGGGCAACTTCTTTAAAGCCGGTTTCAGCAATAATCCCGTTGATTCTTTTTGTGTGAATGCACCGGTAATATTTACCGATACTTCAAGAGGAAATATCAGCAATTATTTATGGGATTTTGGAGAACTTACGCAAGTCAACGGGCAAAATCCACCAGCACATGTTTATACTGTCAGTAAGAATTATACCATCAAATTAACTGTTACTGATATTCACGGATGTACAGACACAGCAACCGTAACCAGGTTTGTAACGCCTACGCCCTTAATTGATTTTACAGGACTTAACCCTCAATATTGTACCGGTAACAAGTTGTTTTTAAGAAGAAAAATCAGTCCTTTTATAACTGGTTACGTATGGGATAATGGGGATGGTAAAACTTTTACCAATGAAGTAGATGTGCTTTTTTCTTATGCTAAAGAGGGAGTTTATACCATTACATTGACTGCGGCTGACAGGTATTGCGGTACAGCAACAATAAGTAAAACTGTACCCGTTTATGCAGTGCCAATTGTTAAGTTGCCTGCTGATACGGTACTTTGTCAAAACGATCAAATGCTTATTGGCGTAGCGCCAACTGGCAATTACACTTATTTATGGAACACGGGAGCAACCACATCGCAGGTTGTTACTGATAATTTTACAAGGGATTACAGGTTAACAGCCGATAACAAAGGTTGCAAAGGAATAGATGCCATGCATGTGAAAATTTTAACTGCCTGTTTAATAAAAGTACCCAATGCCTTTACGCCAAACAGGGATGGCTTAAACGACCAGTTAAAAGCAGAGAATGCAGATCTTGCCAGGAATTTTTCATTTAAAATATTTAACCGCATCGGACAGTTGTGTTTTTCAACAAATAATCCGTTGGAAGGTTGGGATGGACGCCTGAAAGGTAACCCTGCAGATATGGGTACCTATATCTGGATATTGAGTTATACCGATCCATGGAATGGCAAAGCAGTAAAACAAAAAGGTACCACTATCTTACTGCGCTAACTGGTTCTTTTAAACTTCTGTAAGCCTGCATTCATTAATATGTACGCCCAATGAATGCAGGACACCACATTTTAAAGCAAAATTATTTTTCTGGTGCCCCACCGGAAAATCAAAACATACCGGGTATTTATATTCGGCCACTTTCTCCAGCACAATATCTTCAATGGTTTTGCCAAATTCTTCTCCCGGTGTATCGGCTTTAATTTTAAAACCACCAACGATCAGGCCTTTCAGTTTATCCAGTTTGCCGCTACGTTTTAAATTCCAGAACATGCGGTCAATGCTGTAGAGGTATTCGCCGGTATCTTCCACAAATAAAATTTTATCTTTTGTGTGTATATCAGATGAGCTGCCAGCCAGCGATTCCAGCGTTTTTAAATTACCGCCTACCAGTTCGCCAACGGTAATTCCGGTTTTGTTTTTTTCGTTGGGTGTAAAAAGATATTTCATTCGTTCGCCTGTTAAACATTTGTTTATAGATTCGATGGTTTCTTTTTGTACAGGCTCTGCGGTATTCCAGTCGCTGGGAAAACTATTGCACATTTTTGAATGAATGGTTGCCACCCGGTATTTTTCATTGATGTGCGAATGAAAAACAGTAGCATCACTAAAACCAATGATCCATTTCGGGTCACGGTCAAATTTTTTAAAATTCAGCCGGTCAATAATTCTTACACCACCATAACCTCCTCGTGCAAAAAGAATGGCCTTGATGGTCTTATCATCCAGCATCTGCTGCAAATCATTTAAACGTTCATCATCGGTACCACCATAACCAAAATCTTTTTTGCCGATGGTTTCGCCAATTCTGGCAGTAAAGCCCCATTCTTTTAATTTCAGCAAAGCAGGTTGAATATCTTCCGTTGTAATAAAACCCGCCGGACAGCAAATGCCAACCGTATCGCCGGGTTTTAAATAAGGAGGTTTTACTGCAGGAGAATCACCATCAAGGCTGGTTTTGCCGCTGGCCACAGCACCCAATGTAGCTGCCAGGGGAATAAAGGAAGAAAGGAAATGTTTGCGTTTCATGATATGAATTTACTCAAATTTCGGTATTGACTGCTGATTAGGTATTTTTGCAGCCAATGAAACAACCTAAAAGATATTTAATTACATCGGCCCTGCCTTATGCAAATGGTCCCAAGCATATCGGGCACCTGGCGGGGGCATATTTGCCGGCTGATATTTATGTGCGTTACCTGCGTGCAAAAAAAGAAGATGTAGTGTATGTATGTGGCAGCGACGAACACGGTGCTGCCATCACCATACAGGCTATGAAGGAAAATACTACACCCCGTGAAATTGTAGATAAATACCACGCCATGCTTAAAAGCAATATGGCCGACCTGGGTATTTCTTTCGATATATACCACCGTACTTCCTCGCCGCTGCATCATGAAACGGCGCAGGATTTTTTTACAGCTCTCAACAACAAAGGCGATCTGCAACAAAAGGAAACCGAGCAGTATTATGATGAGGAAGCAAAAACATTTTTAGCCGATCGTTATATTATTGGAACCTGTCCTGTTTGTGCAAATGAAAATGCTTATGGGGATCAGTGCGAAAAATGCGGCACGTCTTTAAGCCCTGATCAGTTGATAAACCCACGCAGTACTTTAAGTGGCAATACCCCAACAAAAAAATTAACTACACACTGGTTTCTGCCTTTAGATAAACATGAAGCATTTTTAAGAGAGTGGATATTAACCGAACATAAAGATGATTGGAAAGTAAACGTGCTTGGCCAATGCAAAAGCTGGATGGACCTTGGTTTACAGCCGAGAGCGGTAACAAGAGACCTGGATTGGGGTGTTCCTTTACCGGCTGATGTTAAAGGAGGGGAAGGCAAAGTACTGTACGTATGGTTTGATGCACCAATAGGTTATATCAGCGCAACCAAACAATGGGCACTGGATAATAACAAAGACTGGAAACCTTACTGGTATAATGATGATACCAAACTGGTTCATTTTATAGGCAAGGATAATATTGTTTTTCATGCAATCATTTTTCCGGTAATGCTGAAACTGAATGGAAATATTTTACCCGATAATGTACCCAGCAACGAATTCATGAACCTGGAAGGCGATAAGATGAGCACCAGCCGTGGATGGAGTATAGAGATGGATGATTACATCAATGACTTTGTAAAAAAAGAAAACGGCGGTGAGCAAATGGTAGATGCCCTGCGTTACTATCTTACTCAGATTGCTCCGGAGACAAAGGACAGTGAATTTACATGGAAAGGTTTTCAGGATGCGGTGAATAGTGAACTGGTGGCCATCTTCGGCAATTTTGTAAACCGGGCATTTGTGCTTATGCATAAATTATGCAATGGTAAAGTACCGCCATTGCATGCAGATATTCTGGATGACGCAGATAAAAAAATGTTTGAAGAAATTCAAAATACAAAAACAAAGATTGAAAATTTAATTGAAGGGTATAAGTTCCGGGATGCCCTGTATGAAGTGATTGACCTGGCCAGGAAAGGAAATAAATACATGCAGGATAAAGAACCGTGGATAGTTGCTAAAAAAGCCTCCCTGCCCTCCAAAGGAGGGTTCCAGGAACCAGCGAATCACAATGGGCCTTCTAATCCTTCAGAGACTAACAGCCCTACTTTGGAGGCGGGTTCATATGATTATCAAACAGCTAATACAGCAGTTTATGGTTTGCTTAAGAAGTTTGTAGAAGAACATAGGTCTAATCCTACTGAAGCTGAGGATTTGCTTTGGCAGGTAGTAAGAGGAAGAAAATTAGATAGTTTTAAATTCAGAAGGCAGCATATTATTGGTACTTATATTGCTGATTTTGTGTGTCTTTCTCAAAAACTAATAGTTGAAGTTGACGGGTTGGTTCATGAAATTTCTGAGAATAAATTAAGTGATATAGAAAGGACTGCTGAATTGAATAAATTTGGATTTGAAGTTTTACGTTTTACTAATGACGATGTAATCAATAAAACTGATGATGTATTAAATGCCATTCTCTCTAAGCTAAACACAAAGAAAATTGCTCAATCAGGCTCTGAGAACCCTCCTTTGGAGGGCAGGGAGGCTGCCCAAAAATTAATAGATAACTGCCTGCATATTTGTTTGCAGCTAACAGCTAATCTTGCAATATTCATTAATCCTTTTCTTCCCAACGCTGCAAAAAAAATGTGCTACATGCTGAAAGTGGTTGACAAAATGCTTGATTGGGAAAATGCAGGCAAACCTAAACTGGTAAGCGTTGGCTATTCTTTAAGACCGCCTGAATTGTTATTTCGTAAAATTGAAGATGAAGAAGTAAAGGAGCAGGTAGAAAAATTGAAAATTAAAAGCGAAAAAATTAAACAAGCTGCAAAAATGGAAGACAAAAAACCTGAAACTGAAAATGTTGAATCTGAGATCGGCAATCTGAAATCTGAAATCCAGTTCGATGATTTTGCAAAAATTGATCTGAAAGTAGGAACTATTCTTACTGCTGAAAAAGTAGAAAAGGCAGATAAACTTTTAAAACTTTCTGTTGATCTTGGTTTTGAAACAAGAACCATCGTAAGCGGAATTGCCCAGCATTTTAATGCCGAAGATATTATTGGTAAACAGGTAGTTGTTGTTGCAAACCTTGCTCCACGTAAAATGCGTGGTATAGAAAGCCAGGGTATGATTCTGATGGCTGAAGATAAAGCCGGCAAGCTGCATTTCGTAAATCCGGATACTTTAATTGATACAGGAAGCGGAGTAAGTTGAATCTAAAAAATTGAGTACAAAAAAGTATGAATAAAGTTATATAATTCATACTTTTTTACTTAAACGCTGGTTAATTGAAACCCCGTTTAATTATATTCACCCGTTTGGACCTATTTTTGTCTACTGAAAAATTAAAACTGATAATATGAACAGCAAAAATTTAATACTCATTCTGTTTCTTGCATTTGCAATACCAGTATTTGCACAGGAGCCTGATATGTCTTTAATTCCATACCGCAAAGGCAATTTGTGGGGATATGCAGGCCTTGATAAAAGTATAGTTGTTACGCCTGAGTACGAAGAAGCAAATTTATTTTACGAAGGATTTGCCGTTGTTAAGAAGGGTGGTAAATATGGCTACATCAATAAGGCAGGAAAAGTAGTTATTCCAATTAAGTTTTTTTCTGCTAAACGTTTTCGTGTTGGTTTTTATGGGTCAGATACAAAACCCAACCCCAAGGATAAGGCACCAGCTGTACAAAAAACTGTACTCTTTGCAGGTGCTGCCCCGGCGGCAAATGGCTACGAAATATGTATTGATACAAAAGGAGTTCAATTGGCTAAATGTCCGGCAATAAGTGAAAACAGTCTTCCGGAAACCAATAAGCCCGACTCTGTTACCATTGTATCTAATTACAGCACCATTCAAAAAAGCGAACTGTTTGACAAAATTACCGGCGACTATAAAATTATAGCGGGTGCAGATGAAACTTATTATATCGCAACCAGGAATAACAACTATGGTGTGTTCAATAATAAATTTGATGTGATTGTGCCTTTTGAATATTCACTGATTGAAAAAATGAACATCGGCCCTATGGTTTACCTGAAGGTAGAAAAAGGACCAATGAAAGGAATATTATTCGGCACAGGTTCTCCCTATTTAGCCGTAGAAAATTCCAGGCTTCAATATGTGAAGGCAGTTGATGGCAGCAGCTATTTTATTTTTACTAAAGACGGACAAACAGGACTGAAGAATAACAGGTATCAGAATGTAGTTGAAACGATTTACTCTGATATTGTGTACGATGCTGCAGGCGGTTTTATTTTAACTGCATCTAATATTTACAAAGGATTTTTCTTTTTAAATCAAAGTGTTTTACCGCCCAGGTTTGCTGAAGTTAAACCATTAAATGGTGGAAATTATGTTATGGTAAAAACAATGGAGGGTAAATGGGGTTATGTTAACAGCAGTTTAATGGAGTTTTTCGAAGATTAAAAAATTATCGCTGAATAATTATTAAAAAAGGCTCAGTAAATGAGCCTTTTTTATTTAACAGAATTACTGTTGTAGTGCGATGTTGTTTTTTGAAGAAATGCTTTGATCCTGATCAATAGTACATTTAATATTTGCGAATAGTTTTTATCTGCCGCAAGGTTTTTGTGTAGTGAAATGTCTTTTTTATAATCATACAGATACTCAGCTTTGTTGCCGACGGTATTAAAACCCAATACATAGTTACTGTCAATAACCTGGTAAATTGTACCACCCGATTTAGAAAAAACATAATTGCCTGCGCTGTTGCTGTCCAGTAAATTATTTCCATAAGAAATAATACTGTCTCTGTAACCTGCTGCTGCTAAAATGGTGGCATGTATATCAAACTGGCTTGCCTGGCGGTTAATTATTTTCTTTTTGGTATCAGATGGGTCAAAAATAATGATTGGGATGCGGCTTGATGAAACAGCAGTATAAGGTCCCAACTTCGCCTGCGGAAATAGCCAGTGATCTGAACAGAAAATAAATGTTGTATTGGCAAACCAGGATTCATTTTTTGCAGCATAAAAAAACTGCTGCAAACTATAATCATAATACTGCATCGCTTTCATGGCTGCATTATAATTTGCTGGCGATCTTTTTGCAAAACTTGCTTCAATATCATAGGGGTAATGTGTAGAGATATTGTACTGAATTGCAAAAAAGGGTTTTTGCTGCTGATTTATTTTTTGCCTGAAGAAATCAAGCACAGCAGCATCCTGCAGTCCCATGCTGTGTGCCGGTAAATTTTTATAACCGGGTATATCTTCTTTGCTGTAATAACCATCAATGCCCAGCCAGTTCATGCATTTTGCAAATCCAAAATTATCATACTCATCTCCAATGCAAAACATAGATTGATAATTCAGTTGTTTTAATGCCGTTCCAATGGGCGTAAAAGGCATATTTATGTAGGGTGAATGATAAAGTGGAATATCAGATAAGGTTGGAATGCCTGTAAGTATAGCCGTAATGCCTTTGTTGCTCTCATGTGCATAACAAAATGCATTGTTGAAAAACGTACTTTTTTGCAGCAGCGAATCAAAGAAAGGCATGCTGACTTTATAAGCACTGGAAGAATCAAAAAAATCATACGGCACACTTTCCATGATGAAAAGCACGATGTTTTTTTTGCCTGTAATGGTATTGCTGATGTTGAGTTTTTTTCTGATGGGCATTATAGAATCAGCTTCTGCATTGCTCATATAATTTTTCTGCACAACGGCTTCCCCTTTTCTGAAATATGAATACAAAAATGTATGAAAGGAATTTTGAACAAAAGGTAATTGCTTGCTTTGCAATTCAATCATCGGGTATGTGGGAACCAGGTACCGGCTAAAAGTATTTTTAAAAATGACTGATGATACCAGGACAATAAATAGCACAGCAGTAACTAACCTGCAATTATTTCCCCGTATAAAAGACCTGAATAATTTTATATGCATGCGCAACATCAGGTAAATGATCCCCGCAAGGGCTACAAAAAAAATAAGTATGAAAAAAAAATGCTGCTGCATCAGCCGGTTCCAGGGATGGTCGAGTACATAAAGCAGGTCGGCATTTGCCCGCTGAAAATGAAACCGGAAATAAAATATATCTGCCAGGTTAAGGATTAGGGCAAAGCTGTTTATCAAAGTAAAAAAGGGAATAACAAGCCATGCCAATATAAGAACGAGCCAGGCAGAAATTTTTTCTGTTATAAATCTTACTATCGTCAGTGTAAATAATAAAAAAGAATTTATACCCAGTAATGTAAGCAGATCCTGGCCAAGAGACCATTTAATTAACCTCAGTTTTTCTGTTCCGGCAATGCTGGTTTCTGTTCCTGCAAATATTAATGGCTGGTTGTACTGATAAAATATTATTTTTAAAAACGAATGAAGTAATAATAAACACAACAGGAACCAGGTAAAGGGTTTGTTATTTTGCCAAACGGCCTTACCGGAAAATGATAAGTTTTTAAATTTCATAAAACCGTTACTATTCATGCTGAAGTGGATTGCACAAAACAAATATAAGCTAATGGCTTTTATCATCGGGTTGTACCTGGTGGTTGATGTGCTGCAGCATAAAGGGCAGACAAGGGTTTTATTTCCTAAAGATTTTGCTGAGCCTAAGAATGAAGTATTATCACCTTATAGCAGTAGCCTTTTGATGAATAAGGATAAAAGCTGGAAGAAAGGCGTTAATACCAAAGAGCAGATGAATGAGCTTATTGTGGATGATGCAGGCTTTGAATGTGATGTTTATTTTGATACAGCGGCAAAATCTTTCAGTGTTCATCATGATCCTGATAAAAGTTCTGGTTACAGCCTTGATAATTTATTACAGTTGTATCAGCAAAAAAAAATGACGTCGAGTATCTGGCTGGATATAAAAAATCTGGATAATTTTAATGCATCCTCAGTTTTACACTCACTAATTCAGCTCCGCAATAAGTATTATCTGCAAAACAGGATACTGGTAGAATCGGGCAGAGCAGATCTTTTAACAGCCTTCAGCGACAGTAGTTTTTTTACTTCTTACTACGTTCCTTTTTTTAATCCATATAATATAAATAAAGAAGAAATAAATGTATGGGTAGATAGCATCTCATCAGCTATCAGCAAATCAAAGATTAATGCCTTGTCGGGTTATTATTTTCAATGCAGTTTTCTTGAGTATTATTTTTCCCAATACCCGGTTTTAACCTGGGTAGATAACTCCTCCTTCAGCCTGGTTAACTTCCTTTTTCAAAGGAAGTTAAATGCAGATAAATCGATTTTTATAGTATTAAAACCCTAACAGGACTGACTTTTGGTTTTTATTTTCCGCTTAAATACAAATGCCTTAATTTCGAATTATCAAATAGTTGTTTAACTAACTAATTTCATGTCATGTCAAAAAGAATAATAAAAAAAGTAGCCGTTTTAGGCAGTGGCGTAATGGGTAGCCGTATTGCCTGTCATTTTGCAGGAGTGGGGTTGAAAGTGTTGCTGCTGGATATACAACCAAAGGATTTGCCTGCTGATGCAAAACCGGCAGAAAAAAATAAAATAGTGAATGATGCACTTGCTACAGCCATAAAATCGAACCCATCGCCGGTTTACAATAAAAACGTGGTAAAAAAAATTACCACCGGCAACTTTACCGATAATATGAAAGATATTGCCGATTGCGATTGGGTGATTGAAGTGGTGGTTGAAAGGCTGGATATTAAACAACTGGTTTTTACCGATGTTGAAAAATACCGCAAGCCCGGCACCCTCATTACATCAAACACTTCGGGCATTCCCATACACATGATGACGGAAGGCCGGAGCGATGACTTTAAAAAACATTTCTGCGGCACGCACTTTTTTAATCCGCCACGGTATTTGCGTTTGCTGGAAATTATTCCTACACCGCATACCGATCCCGAAATAGTTGATTTTTTAATGCATTATGGTGATCTTACTTTAGGTAAAACAACCGTACTGTGTAAAGACACCCCGGCTTTTATAGCTAACCGTGTTGGCGTTTTTGGTATGATGGCCATTATGAATGCCATGGAAAAACTGCAGTTGAATATTGATGAAATTGATGCGCTTACAGGCCCCGTTGTTGGCCGTCCAAAATCTGCAACCTTCCGCACTGCTGATGTAGTGGGCATTGATACGTTGGTAAAAGTTGCAAAAGGTGTTGCTGATAATTGCCCGGATGATGAAGCAAAAGAAATCTTCAACATTCCTGCATGGTTAAATAAAATGGTAGAGAATAACTGGCTGGGCGATAAAACCGGCCAGGGGTTTTTCAAGAAAACAAAATCAGCCGCAGGCGAAAAAGAAATTTTGACATTGAATTTGCAAACCATGGAATATGGGGCCAGGCAAAAGCCAAAATTTGCAACTTTAGAAGCAGCCAAACCAATTGAAGATCTTAAAACAAGGATAAAAGCATTGTGTGCCGGTACCGATAAAGCCGGAGAATTTTATCGCCAGTTTCACTATAATCTCTTTGCTTATATTTCTCACCGCATTCCCGAAATAAGTGATGAACTATACCGTGTTGATGATGGTATGATGGCGGGTTTTGGCTGGGAGATTGGTGCTTTTGAAAGCTGGGAT